>CANPET010000054.1 GCA_947573465.1 uncultured Eubacterium sp. | reverse complement strand
GGTTTCTCCCGGAAAACCGGTAATCAATGTCGTTCTAAGAACAATATCAGGAATTCGTTCTCGTAACTTGTTTATAATTTCCCTTAACTGTTCATTGGATGTTCTTCTGCCCATACGTTTTAATATCTTATCGCTGGCATGTTGAATTGGAATATCCAGATAATGGCAGATTTTCTTCTCCTCTGCAATGGTATCGATTAATTCATCATATATCTCTTCCGGATAACAATACAATACACGAATCCAATAAATACCATCTATCTTTGCTAATTCTTTTAACAAAAGATGTAAAGACTTTTTCCCATAAATATCTTTGCCATACATTGTAGTTTCCTGAGCCACCAATATTAACTCTTTTACACCACGCTCAGCCAAATCTTTCGCTTCTTTGATAAGCGTTTCCATTTCTATACTTCGGAAATTCCCTCTTATTTTAGGTATTATGCAATAAGTACAGTGTTTGTCACAACCTTCTGCTATTTTTAAGTATGCAAAACTTCCTAAGGTTGAAAGATTTCTTGGTGCATTTACACCGGATAATTTATCAATATCGTTGATAATATGTATATTATGATGATTTATGAAATAATCATCCAGCGCTTCTGCAATACTGTCTATGGCAGTTGTTCCAATACAAATGTCAATTTCCGGTATTTCCTCTTTAATCTCCTCATGATATCTTTGTGCCAGACATCCTGCCAGAACCAGTACCTTACATTGACCTTCCTCTTTATACCTTGCCATTTCAAAGATTGTATTAATACTTTCCTCTTTGGCATCATGTATAAAGCAGCAACTGTTAATTATAATAACTTCAGCTTCGCTTTCATCATCCGTAAACTCATATCCTGCATTTGATAAAATACCGGACATACGTTCCGAATCTACTAGGTTTTTATCGCATCCTAATGAAATAAAAAGTACTTTCAAAACTTCTCCTTAATTTCTATACAATACATAAGAAAAAAGTGTCAACAAGACACTTTATTCTTCGTCATCTCCTAAAATCCTTATTTTAGATTCACACAGTTCATCTACTGCAACAGATAAAGGTTTCATGCCTTCTGTGTTCTTTTTCACCAAAGGCTCCTCTCCTGCAATAATTTGTCTTGCCCTTTTTGAAGTAGCCATAACAATAGAATATCTGCTCTGAACAACTGGCTGTTCTCCGTCTTCTACCTCACTGTTAGCTACTGCCATTAAATCTGAATATGATGGATGTAACATTACTTATCTCCTTCCGCGAACATTAAAACTTCGCTCTTTATTTGATTCACAAAATTCATATCTAATGATTTTGAATTTTTGTTGTTTTTAATATTTTCAATGTGCTGCGCACATTTATCAACCTCGTCATTTAGTACATAGTAATCGTACTTCTCAATATTGTCTGTCTCTTCTGCCGCTTTTTTTAGTCTTTCATTAATCACGTCTTCTGTCTCTGTCTGACGCCCTACGAGTCTGTTTTTTAACTCTTCTGCACTTGGCGGTAATATAAAAATCAATATTGCCTCCGGCATATTTGCCTTTACCTGAAGTGCTCCTTTTGTTTCAATTTCTAAGATAACATCATTTCCTTCTTCTAAACTTTGTTCTACAAACTCTTTTGGTGTGCCGTAATAATGGTCAACATATCCTGCATGTTCCAAAAGACGTTCCTGCTCTATCATTTTTTCAAACTGTTCGTTGGTAATAAAATGATAATGAACACCATCTTCCTCGTTCTCTCTAGGCTCTCTGGTTGTAACAGAAACAGAAATTCTGTAATTATCACTATGTTCTTTTAAATAATTGACAACTGTTCCTTTTCCCACTCCTGAGAATCCGGAAATGACTAATAATTTTCCTTTTTTCATAATACTTCACTCTTTATTTATTCTATATTCTGAATCTGTTCTCTTACTTTCTCAATATCTGTTTTTAGAATGATTGCCCTGTCTGAAATCTCTGCATCTGTTGTTTTAGATAACGTTGTATTCGCCTCACGGTTCATTTCCTGGGCAATAAAATCCAGTCTTCTTCCAATCGTGCCGCCTTTATTCAAATCATCACGCATTGCTTTAATATGACTGTCTAATCTAACCAATTCTTCATCAACACATACTTTATCTGCAAACACTGTAACTTCCTGTGCAATTCTTGCTTCATCAATCTGTGTATCTTCTAACAATTCATGAATTTTACCTGTTATCTTCTCTCTATATTCTGCAACAATAACCGGAGATTTCATTTTAATAAACTCCACATTACCAATCATAGCGTCTAACTTTGCAAGTAAATCTGCTTTTAACCGTTCCCCTTCATTAATTCTGGTTTCAATTAATTTCTCAGCAGCTCCTGCAATAGCTCTCACAACAAGACTTTCAATAATCTCTTCATCGTCCTGCTCATTCTCTATTGTAACAACATCTGGGCTCCTCATAATATGACTTGCCTTAACATCATTATCCACGCCTAGTTCCGTGCTTATCTGCTTATAACACTCAAAGTACTCCTTTGCCAACATTGCATTATATCGAATGCAGGCATCTCCTTCTCCCATGTTTTCATAGGTGATAAACACATCAACCTTTCCTCTATCTACATATCTTTTCATTTCTGTTCTGATTGTACCTTCAAGGAAATTAAGTTTTCTTGGTAATTTGATACCTAATTCCAAATATCTATGATTTACAGATTTCATTTCAACAGTGACTTTTCTATCTCCTGAAGCAACTTCATATCTGCCAAATCCTGTCATACTTCTAAGCATTTTTGCCTCCTAATGCGCGGATTGGAAGTATATACACTTTGACTTCCCTAGAACCAATTGTCCGCAGTTCTTCTTATTATAATTCATATAAAGCATACCGTCAAGGTTGACTTAAACATTAAATAATAATAAAATTTTATAGATTAATAATGTATTAAGGAGTACCTCAATATGGCTTTTGATGGAATAACAGTGTCAGCTTTAGTGGCTGAATTTAATAAAAAATTACAAAATGGACGTTTATATAAAATCGCACAAACAGAATCAGATGAATTAATGCTTACCATTAAAGCAGATAAAAATCAGTATCGTATGTTGATTAGTGCCAATGCCAGTCTCCCTTTAGTTTATTTAACAAAGACAAATAAAGCTGCGCCTCTTACTGCACCTAATTTTTGCATGTTACTTAGAAAACATCTGAATAATGGTCGTATTATTTCTATTACACAACCGGGGCTGGAAAGGATTATTGATTTTGAAATACAGCATTTAGATGAACTGGGAGATGTAAAGACCAAACACCTGATTGTGGAACTTATGGGAAAACACAGCAATATTATATTTGTAGATGGAAATATAATATTGGATAGTATCAAACATGTGAATTCTATCATGAGTTCTGTTCGACAGGTTCTTCCTGGAAGAGAATATTTTATTCCTGATACCAGAAACAAGAAAAATCCTCTGACAATAGAAAAAACAGATTTTATGAATATTGTTTTTTCTAAGCCAATGCCTCTGGCAAAAGCGATTTATACCTCTTTTACCGGTATTAGTCCTACGATTGCTGAAAACATTTGTTATGAAGCAAAATTCGATTCATCTATCCCCGCAAATACTTTAGAACATGGAAATCAAAATATTATATGGATGCATTTCTATCAACTAATAAATCAGGTAAAAAACACTTCTTTTACACCGACGATATACGAAAAGAATGGAAAACCGGAAGAATTTTGTGCGCTTCCTCTTTCCACATACTCTGATTGCGAATCTATAAGTTATGATAGTATCAGTGATTTATTGGAAACATATTATGCAAAACGTAATCTATATACACGAATGCGACAAAAATCGGTAGATTTAAGAAAAATTGTGTCCAATGCCTTAGAACGTGATAATAAAAAATATAACATTCAATTAAAACAGTTAAAGGATACAGAAAAAAAGGATAAATATAAAGTATATGGAGATTTGCTTACTACATACGGCTATTCCATAGAAACAGGAACAAAAGAATTTGAAACCATTGATTTTTATACCGGTAATCCAGTAAAAATTCCATTAGATACTACTTTATCCCCAATTGATAATGCAAAAAAATTTTTTGAAAAATATGCAAAGTTAAAAAGGACATACGAAGCTCTTACAGATATAATTCAGGAAACAAAACATTCTATTGAATATTTAGAATCCATTCATGTTTCCATTGACATTGCAACCAGTGAAGATGATTTAAAAGCAATTCACAAGGAATTAGTTCAAACAGGATATATTAAACATAAAGGACAAAGTAAAAATAAAAAAGAAAAAGTTCACAGTAAACCACTTCATTATGTATCTTCTGACGGATTTGATATGTATGTGGGAAAAAATAATATTCAAAATGAAGAACTTACCTTTAAAGTTGCCACAGGTAATGACTGGTGGTTTCACAGCAAATCTTTTCCGGGTTCCCATGTTATAGTAAAGGCAAACAATCAGGAACTACCTGATACAACGTTTGAAGAAGCTGCGAGACTGGCTGCCTATTATTCTAAGGCATCTAATCAGGATAAAGTAGAAATCGACTATATACAAAAAAAACATGTTAAAAAAGTGGCTGGAGCAATGCCTGGATTTGTTATTTACCATACGAATTACTCAATGATTGCCAGTCCTGATATTACTGAAATTACATTGATTAAATAATATATCTAAAAAGCTGGGTTGCATCCAACCCAGCTTTTATATTATTCTTTATCCAATTAATTCATCATATAACTGCTGATACTTTTCAGCAGATGTTTTCCATGAATAATCAACAGCCATAGCTCTTTCCACCATTTTATTCCAATCACGCTTTTTGTCATAAAATATGTGCTCTGCATACCTTACTGTTCCCATCATTTCATGTGCATTATAATTGCTGAACGAGAACCCTGTACCTGTATTTTCATACTCATTGTATGGCTGTACAGTATCTTTCAATCCACCTGTCTCTCGTACGATTGGAAGCGTACCATATCTCATACTCATTAACTGGCTAAGTCCACATGGTTCAAACAGCGATGGCATAATAAACGCATCACATGCCGCATAAATCTTATGAGAAAGTTCTTCTGAATAATAAATATTTGCAGATACATCCTTTCCATACTTCCAGTCAAAATGTCTGAACATATTTTCATATCGTTCTTCACCAGTTCCAAGAATTACAAACTGTACCGCATCCTGACACAACTCATCCATAACATACGCTATCAAATCCAATCCCTTCTGGTCCGTCAAACGACTAACCAAACCAATCATCATCTTCTTCGGATTCACTTCTAATCCTAACTCTTTTTGAAGTGCTATTTTATTCTTTACTTTTTCTTTTCTGAAATTCTCTTTAGAAAAGTTTTTTGCAATCAATTCATCTGTTTCCGGATTGTATTCGTCATAATCAATGCCATTCACAATTCCTCGCAGGCAATTTGACCTTGCACGCATAAGGCCATCCAATCCCTCGCCATAAAACGGTGTTTTAATCTCTTCAGCATATGTACTACTAACTGTAGTAACCATATCTGCATAGACAATACCACCCTTTAAATAATTACCGGTATCGTAATCTTTTAATTTATCTGATGTAAAGTAATAATCTGAAAGACCTGCAATATCTTTAATCGTATCAATATCCCACACTCCCTGGAATTTCAAGTTATGAATTGTCATAATGGATTTCACACCCTTATAAAAATCACCAGCAGAAAAACTATCTTTTAAATATACCGGAATGAGTCCTGTATGATAATCATGACAATGTATAATATCAGGTCTGAAATCTATTACAGGCAGAGCAGATAACACAGCTCTTGAGAAAAATGCAAATTTTTCAAGATCATATCGCACATCACTATAAGGTGATGGTCCGGCAAAATAATATTCATTATCTATGAAGTAAAATTTTACCCCTTCATATTCCATCTCTAATATTCCAACATACTGTCTTCTCCAACATAAGTCCATGTAAAAATGATTGACATATTTCATCTGACTTTTCCATTTTTCATCCATGCACATATATTTTGGAATAATGACTCTAACATCATATTCTTTCTTATCAAAACATTTTGGAAGTGAACCGACAACGTCTGCCAGCCCTCCGGTTTTAATAAAAGGTACACATTCTGATGCTGCAAATAAAATTTTCTTCATATTTCTTCCTCCAGATTCAATTCATATGTATTTTATTTATTTATCGACATTTATACTCTAATCTGATTTTATCAGCAATCAGAGCAATAAATTCTGAGTTCGTCGGCTTTCCTTTTTCTGCATTAATGGTATAACCGAACAATTCGTCAATTGTATCCATTCTTCCTCTGTTCCATGCCACTTCAATGGCATGTCGTATTGCTCTTTCTACTCTGCTAGAGGTAGTCTGGAACTTTTTCGCGATGGTTGGATATAATATTTTTGTGATAGAATTTAACATTTCTGTATCATTCACAGACATAATAATTGCCTCTCTTAAATATTGATATCCTTTAATATGTGCCGGAACTCCAACATCATGGATAATTGCTGTAACATCACTTTCAATATTTCTATCCATAAACTGTTTCCGGTCTTCTCCGGCATCTATAAATTTTTTATTTTCAGGAATACGCTTATTATATGATTTTACACCTTTTACTCTATCTATAATCATATCCATTTCAAAAGGTTTTAACATATAATAACCTGCACCAAATCCAAATGCATCCTGAATCACACTTTCATTACTTATAGCAGAGGTAATGATAAAGAAAGGCATCTTTATCATTGAACCTTCATTATGTATTTTATCCATCAATGATAAACCGTCCATTTTTGGCATAATCAAATCTAATATAACAACATCCGGGCTGGTTTTTCGTATTAAATCGTATCCTTCTTCTCCATTTTTTGCTTTTCCAACAATTTTTATGGAAGAATCTTTTGTCAAAGCATCGCTGATATTTTCAACTATTTTTTCATTATCATCAACGATGGCCACATTAACAATATTTGAGTTTTTATTATAATTACTACTAATATTCATGCTGCGATTTGTAATAGTTCTATTCATCTTTCCTCCTGTTTTGTCAAAATACAGTACTGTTTGAATTCTTTTGACAAAGAAGATTATAGTTTGTTCTTTCAAGATGTTCAACTTAAACAAATCGCATAAAAAACCATTTTTCGACAAACTGGTTTACATATAAAAATTCATTTTACATAAAAGCATTAATTCCCTTATGAATCGAAAAATTTAAAGTCGAAAAATAGAGAAATAAGTCAATAATTTTTTAATTGATATATACAACCATTTCTTCTTTTTCTGCAAGCTCAATTCGGTATCCATCACGTAATTCGTAATATACTTTTGGTCTCAATTGAGTGCCATTAATCTTTGTTCCATTGGTAGAATCATAGTCTGCAAGCCGGTACTTTCCATCTTTACATGAAATAACAACATGTATCTTTGATATGTAAGTCTCCGGAATATCAATACTTGCATTCTCTCTGCCTATTGTAAAAGGTGTATTTTTGATTGGATACTTTTTGTTATTATAAATAATCATAGCCTCATGTTCTGTATCAGTTACATCTTTTTTATAATGCTTTGTAGCTGAAACCTGTGCTTTTGGTGTTGAACGTTTTTTTCTCAATTCTAAATTATATTCCGTGAATGGATTTAACACCATACCATTCAGGTTCTCACAATCATTCATAAAAGTATATGCATAAGAAGCCGGCACCTTTATAAATGAAAAACTATCCATATAATCTCTTGGAATTTGTTCATAAGAAGTGAAAACCGGTAATAATCTTGCTCTTCCACCATCCTTTACAATATCAGGCTTTAGAGAAACACCTTCTATAATTTCACCAAAAATTTCTGCCTCATCAAATTCTGAACGCATTGCCATAATAATGTCAGCTTTTTGTAAGATATCTACAATATCTTTTTTTCTGATTTTCTTTTCTGGTTTCTTATTATATTTTTTTATCATATCTTCAATCTGATACACTATTTCCATATTATTCTTTGCCATAACTTTATCCTAAACCTTTCTATATTGCTACAATAATTATCAGCTTTTAATAATAATTACATTATACTACAAAATTCGACTGAATTATACATAAAATATATAAAAAATTAATATCCTAAAAACATATTTTCTGCAAAAATTCCATATCCCCTTTCAGGATCGTTTACCATAACATGCGTAACAGCACCAATAACCTTATTGTTCTGGATTATAGGACATCCACTCATCCCTTGCACAATTCCATTTGTTTTACTTAAAAGATCCTTATCCACAATTTTAATAACCATATTTTTCTCCCTGTTATTCTTGTTAATTTCTGTGATTTCTATATCATATCGGTTTACCTTTCCATTTATAATAAATTGAATCTGGGCATCACCTTTTTCTATTTCATTCTTTAGTGCCATCTCCATTTTCTTTATTTTATATTTTTTATAAACAGGCTTCTCTATTTTCCCGTTTATTCCACAATTATTATTTGACATAATGCTTCCAATAACATTTTCTTTATTATATTCGATACTTCCACACAACCCGCCTGGAACACCTTTTTTCCCTTTTTTTACACCCCATATATTAGCATTATAAATAGTTCCCTCATGAGATGATAATAATTTTCCGGTATCAATATCACTAATACCATGCCCCAGCGCATAGTATTTGTTGTCACAGATAAATGTCATGCTTCCAATTCCCTGAGAATCATCCCTAACCCAGATTCCTAACATATATTCACCATTTATTGCTTCTACTGGTTTTATTACTGTGGTTCTGATGCCTACTTCTGATTTAATTGTTAATGCCACTTCTTTATTTTTATTTTGAATGATTAAATATAATAATTGTGCTTTATTACTAATTCTTATATCATTAAACTTTACAATATACTCTCCTGAAAATACTTTTCCTTCAGCCGGGGAAACTTCCTTTCCATTTTTATTTTGAATCTTTCCCGGTTCAATAATCATTACACCTTGTGTCTTTAGATACAAACCAATAGGCAGTCCCATAGGATATACATAAGTCTTATCAATCACTTTTACTTTTGCATCCTTTAAGGCAAAAATTCCAAACAATTTATATTGTCCGTCATAATCTCCTTTTTCTCCTGAATATATATTATTTTTTCCAGAAAAATTTACATTCTTTTTCTTATCTACTTCTAAAGAAACAGGAATAGAAAAATCATATTTTGTTACCTGATTAGAATTTACAAATATTGTATTTGGCAAATGATTATTCACATATAAAATTCCTGATACAATAATCACAAGCAACGCCATTAATATTGATACGATTAAACAATTTTTATAAATTCTTCTCATTTTTATACCCCCACCAAATATATTTTATTAATTTCTTTTTCATTTATTACAGAAAAAAAGAAGGAAGACTTTCTGCCTCCTTCTTAATATTCCAAAAAACAATTGTTTAAACCAAGT
>CANPET010000053.1 GCA_947573465.1 uncultured Eubacterium sp. | reverse complement strand
TGAAAGAATAAAGGATTTTTTGCATTAGAACATATCTGCAAAAAATCCTTTACTCTTTTACTTATTTTAATTTCACTTAAGCATCATATATGACACTATCAAAATACAAATTTTCCGGTGCAATATCTACTTCTCCATTACACCATCCTACTGTATTATTTACTAATGACACGGTATCAAACACTTTTTGATCTTTCAAAATTTCAAATACCGGCCCATCTAAAACAGATGCATCATATATTTTCTTTTCTCCATTATCAAAGGATACCATTAGTTGCATATCCCCTAAACTCTTCACATCACAGGCAATCGGATATGATAATCTATTACCATAAACCATTTCTTCTCTTAAAGAATTGCCACTATCATTATACATGGTATCAATTTTTTCGAAATGTTCATGCCGCACAGCTTTATTCCACGCTGCATATGCTTCATCTTCATGAAATGCCAACCACCCACTCACCATTCTTCTCTGTTTCCCAGGTAATTATCCCTCTAGCAGTTCCCCTTCCAAAGACATCACAGCATTATACTCTGCATACTTTATATGGACATGTGGTTTATTATGTTTTCCAAAATCTTCAAAATACATATAAATAATCATTTCTGCAAATCTACATAATTCGGGCATTCCTTTTCCTCCTGCAAAACATTACTTTTTCTTCCATAACTAATACATCTATTATAACCTCTATTTTAGCACCTTGCACAGATTTTAAAAAAAGTGTAATTTTTATAAACTTTGGTAAGTAACAGTTCAGCCATCAACTCGAATCCGCATGGCTGAACTGTTATCTAAAGTCCTTTTTCTTTACAATCTGTGTAGAAATCAGTGCAGATACAATATACATAGCCACACCAATTACCAATGCCAACGCAGATATAATTTCTTTATTGTCCATTATTTTAGCAATAAATCCTACAATATCTACCTCTCCATCCATTAAAAATCCAATGGCAGTATTTACAATCATCCAAAGGATCATACAAGGCAGCATCACTATCACTCCCTTTATCTGTTGATTCAAATTTCTACCTATCAAATAATATGCAATCAATGCTATCGATAAATAGATTAAGGTAATTGCCATAAATATCATAGAAATCACTCCTAATCCTGATATTTCCAAATTAGTAACCTGACTCATAACTGTGCAAATGATAATTCCAAGTATTAACTGAAACAAGATACACACTGCTCCTAACATATATCTGCCAAAAACTTTATCTCTATCTGTTGCAGGCAACAATCCATCAAATCCACAGTCCGTTTTTTGTTCATATGTAAATAATGACGTAGGTGCAACAACAACCACAAGTCCCATATAACTGAATACACCAAGTAATGACTCCATACTCCACCCCATCATTACTGCCAGAGGCGAAAATAAAAAGATTGATAATAAAAACAAGTACTTACTTCTTCTTAAATCATATTTAAAAAAATTAATTGTCCCCATTAGTGATTCCTCCTATCCTTGATACTGTGTAGCATAATCTGTGCGATTTCAGGTTTATCATATGTAAACTGTCCACCTATTTTTTCTACATCTTCACTTTTGATAATTGCTTCAAATCCATAAGGCTTTTTATCAAGACCGATTAAATATTTCTTTTGTCCTTCTGTAAGTTCATTGATATCCCCTTTTATCACAAGATAATCCTCTACCATTTCATCCTTTGGTTTATCAAGAAGAATCTCTCCATTATCAATAAAAGCAATATAGTCTGCAATCTCTTCTAAATCACTTAACACATGGGTCGAAAACAGTATACTTCGGTTTCCATTCTCAATATATGCCTTTAAATCTGAAAGCAATTCATCTCTTACTACAGGGTCAAGACCATTCGTTGCTTCATCTAAAATCATCAATTTAGAATCTCTGGAAAAGACCGTTGCAAACAT
The DNA here is from genome assembly GCA_947573465.1 of uncultured Eubacterium sp. Lineage (GTDB taxonomy): Bacteria > Bacillota > Clostridia > Lachnospirales > Lachnospiraceae > Eubacterium_G. Next base: position 7,671 of record CANPET010000053.1, on the reverse strand, counting down.
TAATTTTACTTTCATTCCTCTGGAAAAATTATCAATTTTCTTATTCATTGGAAGTCCATACTTTTCAATCAAAGAGTCAAATTTTTCTTCATCAAACGTTTTATAAAAATCCTTGAGTGTTTTCTTTACAGCTTTCACTTTCATTCCTTTTACAAAATAGGATTCATCTCCCACATAAGCGATACTTTCTTTATATTTCACCGGATTTTCATCATACGTAATGCCATTAACTTTGATTGTTCCTTTTTTATATTTACATATATGATTAATTAAATTAATCGTTGAAGTTTTTCCTGCTCCATTTTGTCCAACAAATCCAAATATATATCCTGCCGGAATTGTCAGATTAATATTTTTAAGAGAAAACCCCTTATACTCTTTGCTTAAATCTTTAATCTCTAAAATATTCATGCTTCTCTCCATTCTACCATTACTCATCCCACACGGAATCAATAATATGTATGATTTCATTTTTTGTCATCCCTATCTGTCTGGCTGACTCCACTGCTGTTTCTATTCCCTGCTCTATTCGCATAAGAAACTGTTCTTTTAACATATTATTATCTTTAGAAAGAACGACACTGCCCTTTCCCTGCATCGTCGCGATAAAACCTTCCTGCTCTAAATCGTTATATGCTCTTGTTGTTGTGATTACACTGACTCCAACATCCTTCGCCAGACTTCTGATAGATGGAAGAACGGTACCTTCTGGTATCTGGCCATTGAGTATCTGCTCTTTTATCTGTTCTTTTATCTGGGCGTAGATTGGAAGTTCAGAATGATTTGATATAATTATTTTCAAATTTTTACCTCCAGTTTTTTCAATGCATTGTTTATACTGTTTATATATTATTATATACAGTATAAACAATTTGTCAATACACTGTTTCAATTTTTACACAATATCAAAGGTGCAGCCATTGTAAATACTACCTTATCTGATAAAATATATTTATGATGAATTTAGATAAAACCAAGATAATCCTGGCTTCACAATCGCCCAGACGCAGCGAACTGATGAGACAGGCAGGTTATGAATTTGAAGTAATTGCGTCTACGATCGAAGAAAAAATCACAAAAACACTTCCAAATGAAGTTGTTGAAGAATTATCATTACAAAAAGCTGACAATGTACTGGATATGATTTTAAAATCTATCGACTTATCATTGATGGCATTTGATGATTTATCCTTAATGATTATCGGTGCTGACACCGTGGTCAGCAAAAATGGAAACATTATGGGAAAACCAAAGGACAAAGAAGATGCCTATGAAATGATTGATTCTATTCAGGGACAGACACATCAAGTTTATACTGGTGTTACCATCATCATATATGATTTTAATACCGAAGAAAAAACTTATAGAACTTTTTCTGAATGTACAAATGTCACTTTATATCCTATGACACCTAGCGAAATCACTCATTATATATCTACGAGCGACTGCTATGATAAAGCCGGCGGATATGGCATTCAGGGAGAATTTGCTGTGTATGTAAAAGAAATAAATGGGGATTATAACAATGTGGTAGGTCTTCCTATTGCCAGATTATATCAGGAAATGAAAAACTGCATGTAGGGTTTCTCATAGTGTTACTCTTTAGCAGAAAATAAGGAGAATCCCTCTCAGAGCAAAGCTCTTTGGTGGAAAGGTAAGGAGTAACTGTTGTGTCAGACAAATTTTATCTTTGTATTGATTTAAAATCGTTCTATGCCTCTGTTGAGTGTGTAGAACGTGGGCTTAATCCCATGACAACCAACTTAGTGGTTGCTGATATGGAACGTACAGATAAAACAATTTGCCTCGCTATTACTCCTGCAATGAAACAGCTTGGGATCTCCAATCGCTGTCGTGTATTTGAAATTCCTTCTAATGTACAATATATTGTTGCTCCTCCACGTATGAAAAGGTATATTGAATATGCTGCTGAAATCTATGCTATTTATTTACAATATATTTCAAAAGATGACATTCACGTCTACTCCATTGATGAAGCATTTTTAGATGTCACCGACTATCTTTCTCTATACCATACGGATGCCCTTTCCCTTGGCAGACGTATTATGAACAATATTTATCAATCTCTAGGAATTCCTGCTTCCTGTGGAGCAGGTACCAATCTCTATCTAACAAAAATTGCTCTTGACATAACAGCGAAGCACTCCCCCGATTTCACCGGCTTTCTAGATGAACATATGTATCGCAGTTCTTTATGGACTCATACCCCTCTCACAGATTTCTGGAGAGTTGGAAATGGTATTGCAAAGAAACTTCACTCCCTCGGAATTTATACGATGAAAGATATTGCCCATGCAGATGAAAATTTACTTTACAGTGCTTTTGGTATTGATGCAGAACTGTTAATTGACCATGCCTGGGGAATTGAACCCACTACAATCAAGGATATTAAATGTTATAAACCTCAAAACCACAGTATTACAAGTGGGCAGGTTTTAATGCATGATTACAGTTTTGAAGATGGAAAATTAATTATCAAGGAAATGGCAGACCTTATCTGCTTAGAATTATTATCACAAAATCTGATCACCGGTTCTATCACTCTGCATATCGGATATTCCAATATGTTAAATGTAAAACCCACACATGGAACAAAAACACTTGATATGGAAACCAACTCTGATCTAATCATTATTCCAGCTCTGTCCAGTTTATATGAGGATATTGTCAATCCTAATCTTTCTATCAGAAGAATCAATATTACATGCAATAATGTAAAACCTGAAGAATATCTTCAATACCCTTTTTTTGTTGATATTGAAAAACTAGAAAAAAATCGTCAACTGCAAAAAGCTGTCTTGGACATCAAGAATAAATATGGAAAAAATGCTGTTTTAAAAGGTATGAATCTCCAAGAAAATGCTATGACAATAGAACGAAACAAACAAATTGGAGGACACAAAAGCGGTGAATAAGTGATTATACAAACTTAATAATATGGGGGAACATTCATGGCTGAAAAACCAAAACATAAAATGTCAACGGCGGATCGCGCCAAACAATTTATGCCTTTTTCTGCACTAAAAGGTCTGGAAGATGCCTTAAAAGAGAAAGAAAAAATTATCGTGCCGAAAATTGAATTGTCAGAAGACAGTGCTGCAGAATTAGATAGAAAAATGCATGCAATTAAGCGTGGAAAAATCGCCACCATCGTTTATTATGATAATGAAAATTATCTTAAAATAACCGGTATGGTGGCGCAAATTGATGAAAATAAAAGAATAATGCAAATCGTGAATACGAAAATCAACTTTGATGATATTTATGATATCATTTTATCTCCTTAGTATATGTTTTATCATATACCAGCTCCTCAACACTAATGTTTCTCAAATCAATTGTTTTGAGACTCTTGCAGCCACATATCCACATGCTTTTTATATTTCCTGACTTTTGCAATATTAAAGACCTAAGTTTATTGCAATCGAATATAGATATACTTTTCAATTTGGCTGCCTTGTTGAATTTTATAAATTTAAGATTGCTGCACTTCTCAACTGATAAATTCTTAAGTTCTTCCATTTGTGTCAAATCAAGTTCTTTCAGAAACTTGACATGATATATACCAATATTTTTTAATTTCTTTTGATTTCCTAGTTTTATGTTTTTTAATTCAACTCCAAATATCGTCAAATCCTGCAAATTTGTTACTTGTGACAAATCCAATTTTCCCGCTCTTTGGCTGTTACAGCCCAAGCAGACTTTTTTAAGCTTCTTTAATTTGCCAAACTTATATTTTTTGATATCTGCATTGATTAAAACATTCTCAAGATTTTTCGCGCCCGACAAATCCAATGTACCATTACATAACTTTCCTGTGTCCCACCGAAATTTTTTCAATTTTTTAAACTTACTAAATTTAAAATTATTCGGAAATTTTACCTCACCTCTGATTGTAATTTTTTCAAGATTTTTTAAATAACCTAAACCTTTTATATTAATCACTACATCAGTATTTTCTTTTTTATCTACAGGAGCATAAACTGAAAGATGCGTTACTCTCTTGATTTCTGATTTCTGCAAGATTCCGTCATCGTTTCTATCCACCTTCCGACTTAATATCATTCTCAAATTAGAATCTGGAAAGTGTTTTTTGTCCAAAGGTATGTCTCCTGTATCCGCTTTTATTGTGTTAATCCCTCCCACACTAGCTGCTAAAACTAAAATAACCACTAGCAAAATATTTGAAAATATTTTCTTCATAGCATTTCTCTCCTTCCTTTTATATAAATGTAACGTAAGAAATACTAATTTTATTTCATTTTTATTACCTTTTCTCCCGAATAATATTTTTGCTACATAAATATGTTATCAGGAAATATCCACCATATATTACTACGATAAAGATTACAGTCATAATAATCGATGGTAATAAACCACCTTTTCCGAATGCTTCTAAAATATACGTACAGAATTTCAACCCAACCACAGAATGAACGATGGCAATCACCAGTGGAAACATAAAGAATATTCCAACCTGTCTGAACAATGCCCTATTTACCATCTTGTCATCCGCTCCTAATCGTTTTAATATCATATAACGCTCTCTATTATCGGTAGCCTCAGATAATTCTTTTAATGCCAGAACTGCTGCACTAGCCATCAAAAAGATAATTCCAAGATAAAGTCCTATAAAAGTCACTAATGCACCTAATCCGGTAGTTGCTTCCGCAATGTCAATTTTAGAATTGCTGGATATCAGACTTGTCTTATTCCATCTACTTTCTATCACTTTATCTAACTTTTTCTCAACTGCATAACGTTCCTCTTTAGAACCGGCTTTATAATTTGCAATGGTTCCTGTCATATGCACATCCAATTCTTCCACTACGTTGTCTGGAACAATAAAGATACCGGAAGTTGCAGGGTTTCCGCTCATTTCAATAAATCCATTTTTACACTCCCTATATTTAGGTTTATAAGTTTTCCCCTTTAATTCAATGGTCTGTCCATTTTTTAAAACCTCGTTTCGAACTTCAACCATTGATTCAAAATCCCCTATAACCATGTATTCATCATCTTTCAATGTAAATGTTTCATGTCCATACTGCTTTGCAATTTTATTATAATCACTTATCTTTACAATATCTTCTTTGGGAGCATATTGTAAAAACCTATATTGCTTCATTAATTCATCTACCATATCTCCTAATGTAACTTTCAAAGTAAATTTTTTATCACGATAAACAGTATAGTTTACAACATCTTTGAAGTTCCCTTTTGTATCAAAACCACTTTCCTCCAAAGTCTGGAAAATCGTCTTTTCTGTATCTTTTATAATCTTTTTGTTTTGTGATTCATTGTCTATCCATTTCATAAGTTGAATATCCATCGGTGCCAAATCCCTTAAATTCGCAGACATTGAATTTTTAATTGACAACGCACTGGATAATACACAGATTGTCACAAACAACATCAGACATATCAGTGTCAATTGAATCACTGCAGTATTGATTTTGCTGCTTACCTGTCTTAACGTAAAACTGTTCAATTCTTTGTAATACACCTTTTTCATTGACATTACAATTTTCAGTACCAGCCCTGACAGAGACCAGAATAAAAGAAATGTTCCTACAGCTCCTAAAGCGATTGCCTTATAAATCTCTGTGCTGTCATCCATTACCGTAAGGCCGCCTGTTACCATATAATATCCATATCCAATCATTGCTGCTGATATTGCAAATACCAAAATACAGATAACCGGATTTTTCATTTTTATTTTTTCAACCTTTTTCCCTGAATGAATTAAATCAATTAATTTGCATTTTCCAATAATTACCGTATTAAAGAGCATTACAAATAAGTACATAATACCAAAATAGATTAAAGTTTTTACACAGGCACTATTCGAAAAAACAAACTGAAATTTTGTCATATCAGCATCAAACATATTGGCTACCAGCACACTCATAATCTGCGACAATCCAATACCAATCGCAAGACCAATCGCTAAAGATGCAACTCCGATAATTAATGTTTCAAAAAACAAAATCAATGAAATCTTTCTTTTTCCCATTCCAAGAGTCAGATAAATTCCAAACTCCCTGTTCCTTCTTTTAATAAGAAATCTTGATGCATAAATAATTAAAAATCCCAAAATAAATGATACAAACACACTTACTCCTGACAACATATTTGTCATCAGCTCTATAATCTCTGCTGTATTTTCTGATACCTGCAGCATAACCGACTGAGATTCTATCGCATTAAATACATAAAATATTGCAACACCTAATACAAGAGTAAAGAAATAGATGGCATAATCTTTAATACTCTTTGTTATATTTTTTGCAGATAATTTAAAGAGCATCGTTTAAATCTCCACCAAGCATTGTAACAACATCAATAATTTCATCAAAAAATTCTTTTCTTCTTCTGCCTGCTCTGAGAAGTTCATTAAAAACTTTGCCATCCTTGATGAAAATAACTCTGGAAGCATAACTTGCTGTAAACGCGTCATGAGTTACCATAAGTATTGTTGCCATTAAATCTCTGTTCAGATAATGAAATCTTTCTAACAGCATCTTGGCTGATTTAGAATCCAATGCTCCTGTCGGCTCATCTGCCAGAACCAGTTTCGGATTGGTAATAATGGCTCTTGCACTTGCCACTCTCTGCTTCTGTCCTCCGGACATCTGATACGGATATTTTCTCAACACACTTTCGATATCCAAATCATACGCAACCTTTCTGATTCGGCTGTCAATTTCACCTGCACTTACGTTTTGTATAGACAATGCCAATGCAATATTTTCATATGCTGTCAGTGTATCCAACAAATTAAAATCCTGAAAAATAAATCCTAATTCTTCTCTTCTGAATCTATTTAATGCTTTTGATTTTAATTTTGTAATATTCTGTCCGCCAACATAAATATTACCTGCTGTTACCTTGTCAATTGTTGAAATACAATTTAACAATGTTGTTTTTCCTGACCCGGAAGCTCCCATTATAGCAACAAATTCCCCTTTATCTACTTCAAAGGAAATATCATTAATCGCCTTTGTAAGACTGGATTTGTTTCCATAATACTTTTCAATTCTCTCGATTTTCAAAATATTTTCCATAGTATCAACTCCTTTTATAACCTGTGTTACCCTTCTGGCAAATACTATGTTAAAACAAAGTCTCTTTTTTGTCGTAATTTTAATATTACGAAATATTACAGTTTTGTAAGATTACCTTTCATTCCTCCCAATCATAAATTTTTTCACCTTACTATTTATGAATTTTTCATTCTATAATAATCATTCTTTCCAAATATGATGCGAACCTTTGTCCATTGACTTTCCTCTGATTCAATTTCTATTTTATGTCCTAATCTTGTACACAATTTTCTGACAATATACAGCCCCATGCCTGTAGACTTAGCTCCCTTTCTTCCATTCTCTCCTGTAAAGGTCTTTTTAAACACATTTGAAATATCCTTTTTCGGTATTCCTATTCCATTATCATAAACACTAAGAGAAACACTGTCCTCTCGCTCCTCTGCCTCTATCTTAATAACAGATGCGACATCTTCTCTTTTATATTTCATACTGTTGCTAATAATCTGATTCAAAATAAATTCCAACCACTTCCCATCTGTCATAACACTAAGCTCTTTGGTTTCTACTGAAATTTCCATTTTACTTTCTAATAAACCATCTT
>CANPET010000052.1 GCA_947573465.1 uncultured Eubacterium sp. | reverse complement strand
ACTTTTTTTAATGATTTCACAGTCTATTTTACTTAAATATTATTATGAAAGATAAAAAAGAAAGTAAAATAAGACTTGTGCTGGTTTTTATGATTTTTTTAGTTGTATTGATTGCTTTTATCTATTTACAACAACATAAAGACATATTAAAAGAAAAAGATAAACCTAGTACAGTAGCAATTACACAGACTGAAAATTTAACAACCAATGTAGAATATACTGAGGAGCAAAATAAAGAGAAAATGACAACAGCTCCTCATGATATATCTAATTGGGAAATGCAAAGTCCGTCAAATACAGAACCGGACACAGGGGAAACAATTTTTGTTCAATAAATAAAAGAAGTGCTAATCATATTATTATGGTTAGCATTTTTATATTAGAAATAATATAGGGTGGAGAAAAAATGAATATACAAAATACATTTAATATTGTGGAGAATATTTTATCTGACGATAGAGTAAAAGCGTCAGACATTTCAGTTTTGTTTGCATTAATAAGTCACATGGGAACAAAAGGATATTGTTATCCGGCAGTTTCTACACTAGCAATGGAAACAGGTTATAGTGAAAGAAGTGTGCAGCTGTCTACAAATAGATTAGAGTATCTGGGTTATATCTCTAAAGTATATCGAAAGGGATATAGAAGACAGTATAGTAATTATTATTGCTTAAATATTCAGGAAAATGTTCCTCACAAAAAGGATGGAGTATTAAAAAGCATCATAGAGCAAGATGATGAGTACATGGAATTTGTTAGCAAATTTTATACAGTCGAGAAGAAATATAAAATTGAATGTATGAATTATGTGCAGCGAAATTTAAAGGCATTGGATAAGAGAGAATGTACGTTTTTATTATATGCTTTATTAAAGGCGGACAGAGAAGCTATGTTATATTTTACTACGAATGCAATGGCTGATAAGTTAAGCATGGCTTATAGTAGAATTCTTAAAATTATGAATGCCTTGGAAGAAAAGAAAATCATACAATTTGTTCGAAAAAATATTGAAGGAGAAGAGATTAATTTAGTCCGGATTAATATTGAAAATTTGAACTACAGAACACAACTTATGCAGCGCATGATGTATCTGATTCGTATCAAAAGTATGGTTATTAAGTTTTTTGCAGTATTTTATAAAGAGTCAGATTATGAGGTGAAAATACAAGTGTTTTTGCTTGCATGGAAAGTATTATATAGTCTTGATTTTCTTATCAAAATACGCATTAACATACAAGCTTTGGAGCGACATTCGCTCTATGATCAAAATTTTTCACCCTAAGGGAAACAATGGATATTAAATATACTAAAGAGGGTTATTGAAAAAAACTATATATTGAATGATTTAATTATTCTATATATACAGAGCAACTATGTAATTGGAACTCATACAGGGATGTATGGGTTATTTTTTTGAAAGGAGTAAGTAAATATGAGTGAGAAAAAAGTAAAGAATATTAAAAAAGAGGAAAGGGAGCAGGAAGAGAAACAGATTGTTTATGATGGAACAAATCATAAAAGAATATTATCTGAAGAAGGAATCAATACATTAGATGCGCCCAATAGTATCGAAGAGGAACTTGAGGAAGAAGCAGAAATTGAAAAAGCAAATGAATTTTTTGTTGTTAATGCTAAGGAAGCTCTACTTGAGGAAACACATAAACTTGTTTCCAGTGGTTATTCAATTGAAAAACTTCAATCGATGTTATTAGATGCAGAAAGTCCTCGTCAAAGAAACGGAAATCCATTTCTTGAAGAAGTATATAATCTAAATATTGCTGGGTTTTCATATCAGGACATTTATTCAATAATTCAAGAAGAAGTAAAAGTGAATAATGCTCAAGAACAGATTGATGTTTTGACCGATGGTGAGCAGATGAAAGGAAAGATTACATACTATGCTATTAATGAAAATGAAGCCCAAATTGCACATAGCATGAAATATTACTATCCATATGAGCATGGAACAAAAACTAAGGAGTATAGAGAAGAGGTAGATAAAATTTATGATATGGTAACAAAAATCTCCAAAGTCAGACCAGAAGCAGCTGAAGCAGCATATCAGTTGGCGAATCAGTTTTCCAAAGAAATGGCAGATAATATGAATCAGGCAATAAAGGTAGAATGTATGTGTCCTTCGGATATGATTGCCGGTGCAAAAAATATTTCTGCAGAAATGAGGAAACAGCAGGATATAGCACGGATAAAAAATCAGAAAGAGTACAGGAAAATTAAGAAAATTGAAAAAAGGTTGGATGATATTCTCACCGGAAAAGAGAAAATTCAAAAGAAAACGATTAGTCAAACAAAAGGCTCTGCTGAAAAATCAACTGAGGAGAAAGAAAATATTAAACAGCAGCAACAGCCGGTTGAGGAGAAAAATCAAGACCAATCACAACCGGCGATTGAAAAGAGTGAAATAAAGCAAAGCAATAAGTATTTTAAGGTAGTAGAAAATATAGAATTGCAAAAGCTACAGTTGATGTTTATTGGTAAGCCGAATGAAAAAATGAGGGATATATTAAAAGATAATCATTTTCACTGGTCATGGGAAAATAGAGCATGGGAAAGTACTTTAACAGATGAAGCAATGAAGGGTGCAAATACTGTTGCAACAAAATTTGAAGAATTAGAAAAACAAGGAAAGTTAGAATTTGAAAAATTGGAAAGTTCAAAGCCATCACATGCGCAAAATAAAAAATTCCATGGAAGAGAATTTGAAGAAAGAGATTATGATTATACTACATTGGAAAAGCAACTTACTTTAAGCAGGGATAGGAAATACCAGGAAAAAATTCAGGGTGGTTTAGAGTCCCGACTAGATCAGTCACAGGATAAATTACATCAAGAACAATTAGGAATGGTGGAAGATGTAAATATAGAGATTGAAATTGGAGAATAGAGAATAATGTGGTAATTTTAGGAGGTAGAATATGAGTTATTTTAAGAAAATACAATCATTAGATGATTTAAAAGAGCAGTTTAAAAAATTGGCAAGAGAGCACCATCCGGATGCCGGAGGTGATGCGGAAATAATGAAGCAGATTAATCAAGAGTATGACACTTTATTTCCAATCTGGAAACATAGGTACAATATGTTAGCAGAACAGCCTACGGAAGAAACAGCTTATAGTACCAGAAGTCGGTTCTATACAGAAAATGGATGGGAGGGTGATAATTATGATGCAAAACTTACCTTAAAAGAGATAGCAAAAATAGTAAGAACATATGTAAAAGAAGAATATCCTACATATAAGTTTAGTGTACGGACAAAATATGCATCAATGGTTCAGAAACTTCATGTAGATTTGCTCGAAAGCCCGATTGAAATCTATAAAACATTTGATGAACTGACAAATGAAGATAAGGTTAAACTAATTGGAAAAGCAGAGAGTAATAATTATTTTCATTTAACAAGTTGGAATGATTCTGAATTACAAGAGGAATTAGAACGAATATGGGAAGAACATGGCAATTTTTATAAATGTTTAAATGATGTAACTAGTGGTGTTATTTCTGATGTAGATAAATTTGTAAATTCTTATAACTATGATGATTCAGATGGAATGATTGATTATTTTGATAACAATTTCTATTATTTTGGCTGCGCACAAAATAACGGTATGAATATTAAGATTGTGCCAAAGACTGCAAGGATTAAAAATAAAGAAGGCACATTGTCGCAGGATCGAAGAGCAACGTCACAAAAAGAAGACTTTACAGAAAAAGAAAACGGAGAAAATGCACAATATAATATCGAGAAAAGTAAGCATACAAAGACAGGAGAAGATATATGGCTGGTAAGAATGAATGATAAACTTGAACGAGATGATTTTTTGCAGGAGAAAGAAAAAATGAAAGAATTGGGTGGGTATTACAGTAAGTATACTCACTCTTTTGTTTTTAAAGAAGATCCAAGTGATAAGTTAAATGTAGATTTAGAGGAAGAAATAAAGTCAGAGAGCACAGAAGAGATAAAAAATTCAGAAAATAAAGTGACTGAAAAAAGTGTTGAATTGCCAGATACACTAGAAGAGTGGAGGAAGTTAGATTCTTTTGAACAGCCACGATTGGTTCATGAATTTGAATCAGAGCTAGCCATTCCAGATACAGAACTAATAACTTCATATTTTGGAGATATGGGAGAATATGAATTTAAATATGGATTGTCAGAAGAAGAAATTTTTGAGAGATATAGTAAGTTAAGAGAATTGTCTTCTTTGTCACAAAAAATTGAAGGTGTGCAGTTTGGTAATTTTGAATGGGATGAAGATAATTATTTACATTTTACTGCAGAGGTTGATGGTTATGAATTAGAAGGTTTATTTAGAACATCAGATCCACAAAATGGAGAAGATATGAAATTAGTGAGTATTGATTATGGTTATAACCATTCACAGATTAAAGAGCAATGGGATAACATTGAAGAATTTTTAAAAGAATATAGTGCTGATAAATATAACGAAATACCACATGGTAAAGCAACAATTGCTGAAGAAAACTATCAGGCATTATTGAAATTGGCACCAGAAATTGTTAATGGTAAACGTGAGCAGATGGATTTTACTGCTGGTGAAAATTTTTACTCTTTATCAATAGAAAAAATTGGAGATGATAGGATATCCATGATGCATTGGTATATTGTGAATGGAGAGGTAGTTAGAGACCCGGATATTGAATTTGTTCTGAATAAAGAAAATCAGACATTAATACCAATGACATATCAGCAGTGGGATAATTACCAAAATGTTGAAGACCAGGATGGAACAATAGATAAAGTATTACAAGATGACTTAAATTCTTATACAAAACAATGGTTTAATAATATTAATGCACAAGGGTATATTTCAGTAGAAAAAGTAATTGAAAATATTAGAGAATATGAAAATTCTATAGGAATGCTTGAAAATGAGCGAATCACAAAATTAGATGAAGATAATCATATTCACTTAAAGCAGGGTGATGAACATATAAAGGATTATGTAAAATATTCACGTAAATGTGAAGAATATTTAAGGTTTGGATATGAAGTGGATGAAGCTACAAGTGGTGCATTAAGCAATATTGAGCGTGTTAAAATATGTGATACTCCGGAAATTCTTTTAAAAGCAGGATTAGAGCAAAAACCTATGTTATATACACAAGGACATCTTGCAGAAGCATTAAGTCCAAAAGAAAGAAGAAATCCACATAAACACGGATTAACAATAGAACAAGTGAAATCATTACCGGAACAGTTCGAGGAGCCTGTAATCATAGCCAATAATCCATCAAGAGAGGATGCCTTATTGATGGTTTTATGTGCTACAGATAATGATAAGCTGCCATTGATTGTCAGTGTAAAACCTGATGGTAAAGGCTTCTATGAATTAGAAGAAGTAGAGACAAATATGGTATTAACTATTTTTGGAAAAAATAATTTTCAACATTATTTTGAAAGTGCATTGCTCCCTGATAATATTGTGTATATAAGTAAAGAAAAAAGTCAAATGCTTGAGCGCCTATGTGAACGCCAATTGTTCACGTGCTACTCAAGCATTGACTTTGATACTATTCTACAAAAGCCAGAATGTGTAGTCAATATGGAAGCTCAAAAATATGCACGTATTATACAAGTACCAGAAATTAGTTTTGACAAATGGCTGGAAACATCAGAATATGATAAACAAAGATTTCCATCAGAAGCGGAAAGAGTTGAGGCTATGATGGGAAATTTTGAGCCACACACACAGCATAGTCATGGTGTGTTAAAAGGAAAACAGGACAAGGTCGAATATTATCATAAAGCATATGAAGCTTATCAGGCAGAAGTAAAAGAAGGCAAAATACCTCTAACAGAGAAAAAACTTCCTTTAGATTTATCAAAGGAGCAGGATCAGGCATTTTGTAGAATGGAAATAAAAAGGTTGGAAAAACAGGGAAATCATAAGGAGGCTGATAATTGGCGAAACTATTATAATAAAAATGGTGGAGCGGAAACAAAAGTAATTAAGGAGGATAGATATAATTCCAAATCATATAATAATCTTTCACCACAACTAGGCAGCACAGAAGATAAATTGAAACAAGAAAATTTGGGAATAATGGAGGAAATAGATTTAGAAATAGAAATAAATTAATAAGTAAAAACCTAACAAGTCTGATTGGCTTGTTAGGTTCTTTTTTTTTTTTGAGGAAAATTATACTTATCACTTAAATTTCATAGGTAGATTGGTAACTTCCGTCATAAATGCCGGAAGTATGGCAACAGGCAGCACACTGCGCTTTCTATTGCCAGCCCTTCCGGGCAGGATTGCAACGCCACATAATAGTGCCAGGCAGAGCCTGTCATAGTGGCGTGCATGCAAACCTCTCATCAGCGTGCAAGCACTTAGATAAGAGGTTTGTTTTAGCTTGAATATGAAGGACGACTATACAAACAAATTTCTATCATAAATTTTTTTCCTCTAAATTTGATTGTCTGAGTGTATGCACGTTTGAAGCTGTAATTTCTACTGCTTATGGAGTAAAAGTGCAAGGGTAAAATGTACGTGCTGTGCACGCCCTTGTCACTTTCACACCAACGCAGTGTGACGAAATTGCATCAAACGTTGATGCATTGCACCATGACAATCTAATAAAATTCGGGAGGAGAAATGTATATGATAGAAATTTGTTCAGTAAGTCTTCATAAAGGGATTGTTGAAATTGAAGTGTTGGATGTATCAGAACTTCGATTGGAACAGATGAGAGAACGGAATCGTGAAGATGAGCCGGCAGAACTTAAATACAGGTTTGATTTACATGACATTGAAGAATATAACTATTTAGGTTTTTGGTTGAAAAGAGCTACAAAACGAATGCCGGCATATCGGAAAAAGACCTGGGATGACGTTTTGTTATGTATAATTGGACATACATACAGTCAGGGGTTTTCTAGTAAATATAGAGTTTGGGAGTAATCCCAGGCTCTTTTATTTTATATTAAGGTCATTGCCGAAAGGCGGAAAGGAGTCACTATGAACATGAAAGAGAGAGAAACAATACTAAATGAATTGTTGGAAAAAAGGGGGTGTGAGTTTGCAGTACAATATTGTAGTTTGTGGAAAAATAATCACTGCAGGAATGCATACAGGCTGTTGAACAGTTCAATTTCAGCACCAACCATATATGAAGATGATTGGTTTTATAAAAATGATAATGAGGTAGTTGAATATCTGATAGACCAATATGAAGAACTTACCAGTATTGACATTATGTCAAAACTGCCAGAATTTACATATGAATATATCTCAACGCATCTTCGTCCGATGCTTGTATCCGAAACTAATATTTCTATGTTACAAAATGAAGGGATTTGTTATTACAGAATAGAAAACACAGATTTATTGGCAATATTTTATATTGCGATTGAATGTCCGGATGGGATGATGTCTTGTAAAATGAAGAATATACAACTTGAAGCACTTGGAATGAATTTGTCAGAAGTGTATGAGTTGGCTGTCCAAAATCAGAGAAAAGATGTAAGAGTGTATGATATGGCTGATTTATTAATAGGTATGATAAAAGAGGATATTGAAGAACTTATCGGCATCGATGAAGTGGATGTCACAGAAATGAAAGATACGGTTAGAGAAGAGATTGTATTACCTATGTATGTTGTTTCAACAATACAGAAGTGTAAAGGAGCTTCTGCTATTCTCTGTTCTGAAGCCAGAAAAATAGTTTGTGAAAAATTAGGTGTTTCTGAATTCATTATCATTCCCTCTAGTATTCATGAATGTATTGTTACACTCAATTATGAAAACATAGAAAAATTAAAAGAACTGGTACGCAGTGTAAATTGTAATTTGGATATTGAAGACAAATTAAGTGACAGTCTCTATATATGCAGAAATGATAAAATTGAAATGCTGTAGGTGACAGGTGGGTGCGTTGCATCCACCTGTTTTTTCAAGAGCGCAGCCAAATAAATAGCAAGTAATTGTTTGCCTGCACTCTTGTCCGTCCCACCCCACCAATATAATAAGCGAGGTCATTATACATAAATGTACAATGACCCCACATATTATATTGCCACCGTCCCCTGCCGGTGGGACGGGATTGTTATATTCCTTATCCCGTTACGTGTTGGAAACGGACGCTGTATTTATGTTTTCATGCACAATTACCTCTTTTTTATTTGCTGTATATGGACGGCATTTGGATGCTTACTGCATACTAGAGTATTCTCAAATTTCTGCAAGGGTAAAATGCACGTGCTGCGCACGCCCTTGTCAGAAATTTTTTAAATACTCTTTTTCGTATGCAAGCATACCAAACACCGACATATACGGAAGCAAATTTAAAAAAGAAAGAGAGGTAAAGAATCATGAAAACGTAAATACTTAGCTGAAATGAAAAGCACCCAATCCCGGACAGACCGGAAGCAAATTTAAATTAAAACCAGGAGGAAAAGAAGATGTTAAACATAATGTGCGAAAGATGTACTTGTTTAGGAATTGAATGTAGCGGAACAGAAAATCAGTTATGGAGTGGCTGCATTCTCCAACAAAAAGCCGAAATTTTTGAGAATGTAGTAAATTACATCTATGACAAAACATCCGATGAAATGATGGCGATTGCAAAGACAATCAAAATAGGTGGGAATGTTCTTCCAATAGTCAAGGAAGCATTTGAAAAAGTTCTGGATATTCGCTATACGGAAAGATTGGAGGTCTACAATTACTATTATGCATAAGCGAATCTGAAGCATATGCAGCAATTACAAAGCTGGTAATAAATATATTAAACAAACAGAAAAGAGGGGAAAATTATGACGAGAGAGCAGAGAAAGAGAGAATTAAAAACAAATATGCATGTTGCTATAAGTGTATTAATGTACATATACTTGATATTGGCATTTTGGGTAAAGTTATTAAGTTAAAACAAATTTATATTTATTTAAAGAAAATAACGTGTATGTCATAGACATATGCGTTATTTTTATACACTAAAGGGATAGAGAAAATCAGATTTTTTTCAATATCTCCCCCGGAGGGGAAGCCCGGGCTTTGCCCGGGAATTATATTTCGAAGAAATATAAGCAAGCTTCCTATTTGTCTGACGACAAATAGCTTGTTGGGGAAATTCCCCAATCCCCTGATGATATTTGGGAAGTATCCCAATCCCTCTGATAACTTTGGACCCGGTGGGACCGAAGTTAAAAAGAAAAAGATTGTTGCTTTGTATATATAGACAAATTTGTCAAATTATGTTAGTCTATTTATGAAATAATTGACAAAAATGCTTTTATATGGTATAGCATTATAATTTATTTGAAAATCGTTCGTTCTGAAATAATTAGCTAAATGTTTATGACAAAAACAAACAAAAAGAGCCAATGGAGATAAAAATAATTTGATTCATTTTTATATATTGGTTGAATTACTACGCTAAAGAATTACTATGTTTATTGGAGGGTAATGTAGTGTGTAAAACAATCAATTTTAATGAATATAAATTACGGAAAATTAGTCAAAGAGAGAATGAGAGAAAAATGTTTGAAAATATTACAAATGAAATTAGAAACAGAAGACAAGAGGGGTATGTATATAAAAATAGAGAAATGGAAGAAATCAGTAAGCAATTTCTGAGTAAATTAAATGATCAGGAACAGTATGACGGACCTATTCCTATAGTGAAAATTG
>CANPET010000051.1 GCA_947573465.1 uncultured Eubacterium sp. | reverse complement strand
GAATTGATATTGACGATTGGAAAATGGCAAGAAATGGTAAAAAATATGTATTATATGTTAAAAAAGGAACATGGAAAGTAAGTTATGTTTTAAAAAAGAAGCGTGGAAAAATAGAGAGTACAATGTATAGTACAGAGAAAGTTTCTAATTCTTTTAACCTAAAATATAGTGTCGGTACAACATATTTTGAGAAAAATGGAAAGCAAATATCAAAAACTACATTTAACAAGGCAGTAAAGACAACAAAAAAGGTAAAATTAAAGGAACACTTTGCTGAACGTGAGTATTAAACCAACAGAAAAAATACATATGAATTCCTCGTCTTTCCTAAACGAAACTGATAGACGAGGAATTTTTGTTTTATGAGATCTAATCGAAATTGCATAAGTGAATCATGTGATGTATAATTAAGCAAGAAAATAAGCAAGATAATAAGTAAGTTATTATGACGTGGAGGCATATACTATGGAGAAATATACACCACCTTTTACGATAACCAACAAAATGCTGTCTTATGTGGCTTCGATATCAGAAAAGATTGGAAAAATCAGTTTTACCCACAATTTGGAATCAAAGCCACATCTGCGTAGAAATAATAAAATAAAATCTATTCATTCATCTTTGAGGATAGAAGCAAATTCTTTGTCGCTAGGGCAGGTGCGTGATGTAATTAATGGGCATATTGTATTAGGAGAACAGAGAGAAATTCAGGAAGTTAAGAATGCATATAATGCCTACGAAAAAGTTGCAGAAATTAATCCATATAGTTTAAGACAGTTAAAAGCATTTCATGGAATCATGGCAAAATACATTGTCGATGAATGGGGAACTTTCAGACAAGGAGATGAAGGAGTATTTCAAGGAGATAAATGTATCTTCGTAGCACCACCTCCGCGTTTTGTTCCAAAGTTGATGCAAGATTTATTTGAGTGGATGAAGCGAGAGAAAGACAATGTTCATCCATTAATACTTTCAGCAGTGTTTCACTATGAATTTGTTTTCATTCATCCTTTCGCAGATGGGAATGGAAGAATGGCACGACTTTGGCATACGGCACTTTTGACAAAATGGAAACCAATATTTGAATTTGTTCCAATTGAGAGTCAGATTGAAAAATTTCAGGAGGAATATTATGATGCAATATCACAATGTCATAAAGACGGAAGTTCAAATATATTTGTCGAGTTTATATTGGAGCAGATTGACAGAATATTGGATGAAGTGATAGAACAGATGAAAGAAGAAAATCAATCAATATCAGAATATGTGAAAAAAATGTTGGATTGCATGCAGTATGATGTTCCCTATACAGCACTGGAGATTATGAAAAAACTAGGAATAAAGTCTAGAGAAACATTCCGAAAAAATTATATGAATCCTGCATTAGAACTGCATCTGGTTGAACAGACGATCCCAGAGAAACCAACAAGCAGAAATCAAAGGTATGTAAAACGATAGACAAGTGGAACCCACGTAAAAATATACAGATTGATGATAATGGTATAATGTATATTGAAACAAAAGAATAAAAAGTGAGGTGAAAATCATGGAAAATAAAAAACAAAAGAGCGCGCTATATATTGTGATAATCGTTCTTATGGTGATTATTATTGGTATGTTGGGAGTACTGATTTTTGTATTGACACAGAACCAAAACAATGAGAAACAAAATGAAAGTACAGATGCAATAAAGAAAACAACTACGGTACAGGCTACAACTGCTCAACTGACCACAGAAGAGCCAACGACAAAACCTGTTGTAAGCAAAGTAGGAGTGTATAAACCGGATGAATATAAAGATACAGACATCATACAGCAGGGTGGTCAAGGGGTAAGTATCATAAAAGCAAGTAAAGATAAAATATCTTTTGAATTGACAAACATATCATCACCGCCAGCCAATAGAATTGCCAGCATACAAATTAATGATTTGAAATTGGTTAATGGGAAGGCGCATTTTACATTCGATGATGATGAGTGGTTCAACAGAGGAGAAGGTGACATCGAAATCATTTCAGATAAGGAAATCATCATTAGCGCTACAGTAACAACAAGAGATCAGGATGCTCAATGGAGCATCGAAACCTCAAAGCAGATTATGGTTTATACCGGGTCAGGAAAAATATTTGATTAAGGAATGTATAGAAAGAAAGGCATTTTCGGAAAAAGCAAAAAATAAAAGGTTAAATATGAATTCAAGTAAAAATACACACAAGTTGAGGTTGTGTGTATTTTTACTTGACACAGAATTGATTGGTAGTATAATTTAAGTGATAATACACATTATATATTGTATAGGTATATAATTACTTGAATAGGATGTGATAAGATGATTTTAACATATAAAGAATGTATCGAACGGTTTGGTTCCGATTACATGATTAAGAAAGAGGTAAGAGAAGGAAATCTGTTTCAAAAGGAAAAGGGTTTATATTCAGACAAGGAATTATGTTCCGAACTTGAACTGATAGTAGCAAAATATCCGAGAGCCATTTTTACCAGTGAAAGTGCATATTATTACCATGGTATGACAGATGTCATACCAGATTGTTATTGTTTTGCAACCCAAAGAGGGGATACCAGAATCAAAGATAAACGAGTAAAACAGTTTTTTGTAAATGAGGAGTTATATAATACTGGAAGACAAAACATTACCTATCAAAATATGAATATTATTATATATAGCAAAGAGCGTTTGTTGGTTGATTTAGTACGATTTAGGTCCAAGTTTTCGCTTGACTATTATAAAGAGATTATTGGTAATTACCGAAGAATTGTTGATGAATTAGATTTTTTCAGTATTGAGGAATATGCAGGAATGTTGAGGTACGGAAAGAAAATAATGGACACAATACAATTAGAGGTAATGTAATGAACTTATTGGAAGAAATCGAAAAGATAAAGAACGAAGAATATAATGAAGCAAATGCCCAGGCAAGGGTGTGTCAGGATGTTATACTATATGGAATATCAAAGGGAAGTCTGAGTCGAAATGTAACAATCAAAGGTGGTGTTGTTATGCGTGATATTTCTAAAAATGCACGAAGAGCCACACAGGATGTAGATTTGGATTTTATCAAATATTCTATATCAGATGAATCTATAGAGACTTTTATTAAGAAATTGCGTTTGATTGATGGACTCCAAATTGCATTAAAATCTCCGATTGTTGAACTGAACCATAAGGATTACAAGGGAAAGAGAGTTTTTGTAGAAATAACGGATGAATATGGGAATTCTTTGGAAAGTAAGATAGATGTGGGAGTACATACGAACATGGATATCGAACAGGAAGAATATTGTTTTGATATCTGTTTTCAAGAGGATGGAGCAAGTCTTTTGATAAATTCAAGAGAGCAAATTATAACAGAAAAATTAAAATCAGTTCTTCGTTTTGGAACAAGAACTACTCGATATAAAGATGTGTTCGATATTTGTTATTTGTCTGAAAATGCTGACAAAGGTAAGATGAAGAAATGTATTCAAAAGTATATTTATGAGGATGCGTCTTTACCTGTAGAAGATATTAATGAAATAATCAGAAGAATGGAACGTGTATTTAATAATAACGGATTTATTAAAGAAATTAATAAATCAAAGAAAAACTGGATGAATATAAGTACAGAAGAGGCTTTGGCAAAAGATATTGAATTTATAAAGTCTTTACAGTAAAAATTATACATAGGTTTTAGTTTAACTCTAGCAGGAAAAATATTTGATTAAGGAATGCACATGAATAATAAATATTGCCCAAACTGTGGAAATGAACTGCCTAAGGAGGCAAATTTCTGTCCGTATTGTATGACGAAGCTAATCGCAGAGGATGGAACAGAAATTCACAGTAAGAAGAAAATTAGTCAGAAAAAATTACAACGAATCATTGGCGTTGAAATAATAGTAATCATTTGTATTTTGATTGCAATTCTTTTGATATCCAGACCGTTTGATAAAACAACCGATAGCAGACAACAACATGATAAGAAAGAGCAATATACAGATTATCTTGGGGTTTGGTATGACAAGGAACATAAGAATAGCAAAAGCATTACAGAGACTGGCGGAAAGAAAATAGAAATATGTAAGGTGGATGGAGAAAATATTGTATTTAGTATTACCAGCGTATCAAGATCAATTGATTCAAAAACAGCACACCTTGATTATCTAAAAGCAAAATTAAAAAACGGACAGGCAGATTTTGTATTTTCAGATGATGGCTTTAAAAATAGTGGAGTAGGAACCATATACCTAAAAGAGGGAAATGTTCATGCGAATATAAGATTGAATAGCAGCGATACCGGTGGCAGTTGGGATATATCTATGGATACGGAGTTTGTTTGTGTACAAAAATATAAAGTGGGTCAGACCATAGATATCGACGGTATTTTGGATAAGTATGAGAATGAGAAAATAAAGCTGGGAGAACGTACAGATGTAGAATATGTGGCTGTGTCCAGTGATGTCAGGTACACTTTTGAAAGTGGCATCACTATTGATGTTGTGAAAGTAGGCGATAGTGAACTTACCAGTGAGCCATATATACGAAGCATATATATTGACTATGAACGAATAAAAAGCGCTTATAAGTATTGTTATAAGGGAGTAGATAATACTTGCAACAAAGAAAAGGTAAAGGAACTTTTAAAAGGTGGAGAGTTCTGGGAGGATGGAAGCACTTATACATATAAGGACGAAGAAAATCTGACCTATGCGAACATATTGTTTGATTCCAAAGGATATGTGGAAAGTATTGAGTATGCTTGGTGGAAATAAGGAACAGAAAAATGATTGGAATTTATTTTCCAATCATTTTCAGCAACAGTGGGATTTCTGCCTCGAAGTTCACCGCATAATTCACCGCATTAGGATCATTGTATGAATTCTTAATGCAGGCACATGTATAATCAGCAGCAATCTTAAGAGCATTGTACACCGTGTAACCATTCATCAGTGCTCCGGTAAATGTGCTGGCAAAAACATCGCCGGTACCGTGAGATTTCATAGGAATCTCTTCGGTTGAATACTGGAAGAATCCTTCTGTCTTTGTGTCATATCCCATAAATCCAAAATCATTTTCTCCAAATTTTGCTCCAGTAATTACAACTACTTTTGCGCCGAGAGAAGTCAGTTCTGTTAAAAGTTCCTTAATCTGGCTAGGAGCAGCATCTTCTCCAATATATTCTTTGCCCAGCATAAAGCAGGCTTCAGAAATGTTTGGAAGAATAATATCAGCTTTGGAGCAAAGCTTTGCCATCTCTAAAGCAAAGTCAGGGGTAAATCCCGTATAGAGTTTGCCATTATCAGCCATAGCAGGATCTACAATAATATAGTTATGCTCGCTTCCAAAGGCATCAAAATAGTCGGTGACAATCTGAATCTGTTCTTTCGAACCAAGATATCCGGTATAGATGGCATCAAAATTAAATCCCTCCTTCATCCAATGTTCTTTAATTCCACTCATGTCCTCGGTTAAATCTCTGAAAGTAAAATTATTGAACATAGTATGTGTAGATAGGACAGCCGTTGGAACAATCGCTGTTTCTATTCCCATTGCTGAAATAATCGGTAGTGCTACGGTTAAAGAACATTTTCCGATGCATGATAAATCCTGAATACTTAAAACTCTTTTCATAAAAAACTCCAATCAAACTATTTAAATTGTTATAATCGTTTTACATAATCAATGTAATAAAGTATAATTGCTATATGGTATTATTGATATTGCCATAACATGAATAAATTATAATACCAGATGAGCAGAAGAATATTTTATTATAAATGATTTATAAAAGGGGATCTTATGCTGACATATGATTTTGAAAAAAGAGGAAAACAGTCTCTATATGAGTATTTATACAATTGCATAAAAGTGGATATTTTATCAGGAAGAATAAAGGCAGGGGAAAAGCTTCCTTCTAAGCGGGAGATGGCAAAGAATCACAACATTAGTGTGATTACAGTAGAAAATGCCTATGCACAGTTAATTGTGGAAGGATATATTTATACACAGGAGAAAAAAGGCTATTTTGCCAGTCAGATAAGTGAACAATATATAAAAAGTAGTTTGCATAACTACAACTCAACAAAGAAAAAATGTCCAAAGAATAATAAGGAGAAGGAATATACAGAAAAACGACGGGTAAATTTGAAAAAAGACTGGTTGGTAGATTTCAGTTCTAATCATATTATGTATGACAGTTTTCCTTTTGCAACATGGTCCCGTATTATGAGACAGACGTTACTAGATAAAGAAAACTCTTTTTTAGTAAGCCCGGCACCAAATGGGGTTCTGGAATTGAGAGAAGCAATTGCCAGTCATCTGTCACATTTTCGGGGAATGGAAGTAGACAAAGATAATATTATTATTGGGGCAGGAACAGAATATTTGTATAGTATTATTGTGCAGTTATTGGGAAGTGATAGTGTTATTGCGGTGGAAGACCCGGGTTATCAAAAGATTAGTAAAGTTTATGAGTGCAATGGTGTAAAATGTCTGCACTTACCAATTGATCAGTCAGGAATTCAAGCGAAAGCATTAACAGGGAAAAAAATAGATGGGGTTCATATTTCGCCATCTCATCATTTTCCGACAGGACGTGTTATGCCTGTTTCCAGAAGGCAGCATCTTTTAAATTGGGCGAGGGAAAATCATAGTTTTATCATAGAAGATGATTATGATAGTGAGTTCCGATTTTCAGGACGTCCAATACCATCTATGGCAGGGATAGACAGCGACCACGTAATATATATGAATACATTTTCGAAAACATTGGCACCATCCATTCGTATTGCATATATGGTATTGCCGGATGAACTGATGGAAAAATATCATAAGGAATTAGCCTTTTATTCCAGTACTGTTTCAAGTTTTGAACAGTATACATTGGCAAATTTTATTTCAGATGGTTATTATGAACGGCATATTAATCGAATGAGAAATTATTATCGTGATTACCGGAATACAATTATTACAGCGATTAAGCAGTCTGCAATTTATTCCAAGGTTACCATAGAAGAGGAAAATGCCGGACTTCATTTTATTTTAGGAATTAAGAAAAAAATCAATGATGAGAAGTTTAAAGAAATTTTAAGAAAAAATCACATAAATATTTCAAGTGTATCTGATTATTGTTATAATGATTTGGAAGAATTCAACCATAAGTTTATTATCAATTATTCAGCAGTGGCAAAGGATAAATTAACGAAAGCATTGGAAATAATGAATGATGCACTAGAATAAAGCAGATAATATTTTTTAAGCCCACTAATTTTGGGGAAAACGATAAATTATAGTAGGAGTGAACTATTGAAAGATTACAACGGAATTAAAAAATTCAAAATAAATATACCAAAACCTGTAAGGATGATTATAGGAATATTAGAGCAGAATGGTTATGAAGCATTTGCAGTTGGAGGATGTGTAAGAGATACTATTTTAGGAAGAGAACCACAGGATTGGGATATTACCACATCGGCATTACCTCATCAGGTAAAAGAACTTTTTCATAGAACGATTGATACAGGTATTCAGCATGGAACAGTTACTGTAATGTTACAGCGGACTGGTTATGAGGTAACTACATACAGAATAGATGGCGAATATAATGACAGTCGTCATCCGGAGAGCGTAGAGTTTACAGCAGATTTGATTGAAGATTTAAAACGCAGAGATTTTGCTATAAATGCTATGGCATATAATCCAACAGCAGGATTGGTAGATGCCTTTGATGGAATGGGTGATATTGAAAGAAAAGTGATTAAGTGCGTAGGAGAGGCAAAGGAACGTTTTACAGAGGATGCACTTCGTATTCTCCGTGCAGTGAGATTTTCAGCACAGCTGGGGTTTGATATTGAAATAAAGACCATGGAGTCAATTAAGGAACTGGCACCAACGCTGGAGCATATCAGTGCAGAGCGGATTCATGTGGAATTAGAAAAGCTCATTACATCAAATCATCCGGATAAACTCATTACAGCTTATGAAGCAGGAATTACAAAAGTAGTACTGCCAGAGTTTGACAGAATGATGGAATGTCCACAGAACACACCTTATCATATGTATAATGTAGGAGAGCACACCATTAAAGTAATGGAGAATGTATCAAATACAAAGGAAATGAGATGGGCAGCATTGCTTCATGATGTGGGAAAACCGGATTCTGTTACTTATGATAAAAAAGATCCTTCCCGAATGCATTTTTATGGACATGCGCATGTAGGAGCAGAGATGGTCGCTCCAATTCTTCGAAGACTGAAACTGGATAATAAGACAATCAAACTGGTCGCTAGATTGGTAGAATGTCATGATGACAGACCGGTATCGAAAGGAATGGAACCTGTCAATGTAAGGAGGAGTGTTCATAAAATTGGAAAAGATATTTATGAACAATATTTACAATTGGTCTATGCTGATTTTCAGGGAAAAAGTCCTTATGGAAAAGAAAAAGGATATGATGGGTATTTGTATGAAAAAGAACAGTTTCAGCATATTGTGGAGAATAATATATGTACCTGCAAAGCAGAATTGGCGGTATCGGGAAAAGATTTGATTGCAGCGGGATGCAGTACAGGTTCTATCATCGGGGATATTCTAAAACAATTACTAAACAGAGTATTAGAACAGCCTGAATTAAATGATAAAGAGATATTAATGGACATTGCAAGGACAATGTTCTAATCTGGTTATTCCCTTCATATTTTAGAATAATGCAAGTAATGTGGAGGGAACAATATGAATGAAAAATCATTAACAGTGTTAGAACAGTATGACTTAAAAATTAAAAGCACTTATCGGTTAAAAGGAAATTACGGTTGTATAACAGATGACGGAAAGTATATCTTACAGGAGTATAACAACAGTAATGACAGAATGAAAACCATGAGTGTTTTTTATAATTTTTTAGAAAATAATAATTTTGTTACAGACAGTGTAAAAGCAAATAAAGAAGGGGAATATGTAACAGTAAGTGAGGACGGATATACATACATATTAAAGAAATGGTATGATGCGGAAGACTGCAGCAATAATAATAAAAGACAGTTATTATTAGCAGCCTCTAATCTTGCAAGATTTCATAAACTGACAGAGAATACCACAGGATTGTTTGAGGAGGGCGGATTTCATCCCGGTAAAAATTTAAGGGAAGTGTTTGAGCGTCACAGTGCGGAAATTCTTAGAATTAAAAATTACATAAAAAAAAGAAAGAATAAGAATTTTTTTGAAATGTCTCTCCATAATATAATTGAAGAGTATTATGTCCAGGCAACAGAAGCAGTGGGACTTTTAGAACAGTCAGATTATAAAGAAATGTATACAGAGAGCATAGAGAATCAGACAATTAATCATGGCTGCTATAACTATCATAATATTTTGTTTCAAAATAACCAAGTCATTATGGTGAATCTTTTGAAATTGAACTATGCACCTGCAGTGCAGGATTTATATGATTTTCTCAGGAAGGTTATGGAAAAAAATAATTGGGATATTTCTTTGGGGAGGGAATTGTTGGATTCCTACTGTAAGGTCAGACCGATTTCCGTCAGGGAGTTTGAAGTTTTAAAAGCAGCGCTCAGTTATCCTGAAAAATTTTGGAAGATTATTAATTATTATTATAATTCCAACAAAGCCTGGTACTCTGAAAAAAATGAAGATAAATTGAAACAGTTCAGAAAACAGGAAAAATTACGTTGGAGTTTTA
>CANPET010000050.1 GCA_947573465.1 uncultured Eubacterium sp. | reverse complement strand
TAATTTCGCTTCATATATGCATATTTCATTAAACATAAAACACCTCCTCAAATTCAAATTTGTATAATTATTTCCTTTAGTACATTTGCCAGTTTCTTGTGTTCTTCCGGCATCAGATGCAGTGAATCTGCCTGTGATGGTTTGATATATTCTGATGTTTTACAAAATATACAGCCTTTTCTTTTTACCACCTGACGGTATTCTTCCGGCAATTCTTTTGAACGCAATACAGAACTCTCGTCAAACGCATAATGAAAGGGAGAAGCACAAATTCCCTCTCCTATTTCAGGAGGCGATAACAAAATAATTACAGGCTCAAATCCCTGCTTCTCCGCAGTAAAAGTCTTTATAGTATCGACTAAAATCTCCACGCCATCAGCTATCTCCTTTGCAGTTGCCGCAAATGTTGTTTTTAGGTCATTACTTCCAAGCATTAGAATAACGATGTCTACTGGCTTATGCGAATTCAAACATGGTTTTAAATAATCATAACCATTCTTCCAGCCCTCCTCCGGGTCCTCAAACACTGCTGTTCTTCCATTGCACCCCTCTTCTATGATAGAAAATTCTTCACCAAGTAACTCTTGTAGACAACCAGTCCAGCGTGTCTCTTTTGAGTATCGTAATCCATTTAATGGATTGTACCCATATGTATTAGAATCTCCATAGCATAAAATTGTTTTACTCATAATTTTTCTCCTAATGCTTCATTCATAAGTCTATAATTCTGTGGTTATTCATACTCTATCTCCTTTCAGACTTTATACGGCCACAATTAATAAATTTCCACTCTCCTATTTCAAATTTCTTTTCGGTTATTTTTTGTGTTAATTCACGACTTTCAATAAATTCATCTGAAATGATGACTAAAAATTGTTTATCCCCCTGATTTACTAAATAAAACTCCTTGTCTAGATTTTTCACTTCATTAATAAAATCGGGAATACCAAAAGGTGCCGATGTCAAAAAACCAAGTGTATTGTCTATTATTTTTTCATTCTTACCAAGTTTTAATTTACCAAGTAAAGTATTGATAACAGCATCCGGGTATTTTTCACGTATAATCTTATCTTTTTTAGCTTTTCTTCTCCCCTTTCCATAATCAGATAAATCTATTGTCTCTCTAATAACTGACTTATTCATATCCTGATTATTGTCTAACAAATAATCAATACTTACATTAAGAAATTTTGATATGTTTTTTAGATTTTCTATATCCGGAATGCCCTTATCTGTTTCCCATTTTGTAACAGCTTGTCGTGATACCATAAGTTTCTCCGCCACCTGTTCCTGCGTTAATCCAGCCTGTTTTCTTGCTTCTTTTATTTTTTCGCCTAACGTCATAATTATTTCTCCTCCTAAATATCTGACTTTACTTTCGATTTGCTTTGCTTCCAACATAGTAAAAGTATCATTTCCAAACAAGAAATATACAGTGGCATTTATGCAACGCTATGTAGCATCTTGTGTTGTTTTTTCTGTCATGCTACAATTTACTTAATACGACATAAAGATAATCTATCTTTTTGGTTAAACAATAAATCGCATTACTCGCGATAATATTTTTTTATGAGGTAATTTACTATGTGGGCATTTCTTGCATTTTTATCTGCTTTTTTTGCAGCATTAACATCTATACTTGCAAAGGTTGGCATAAGCAATGTAAATTCAAATTTGGCTACAGCCATAAGAACTGTTGTAGTTGTCTTAATGGCATGGGGAATGGTATTTATTACAAACACCCAAAGTGGAATTAGTGAAATCAGCAAAAAAAGTTGGATTTTCCTCATTCTCTCCGGTTTGGCAACTGGTGCTTCATGGTTATGCTATTATAAAGCACTCCAACTAGGTAAAGTCTCCAAAGTTGTCCCTATTGATAAATTAAGTGTTGTAATTACTCTTGTTCTGGCTTTTATATTCCTACACGAGGACTTTACAATAAAATCAGGAGTTGGCGCTGCTTTAATTACAATTGGAACACTTATTATGGTTCTATAGATTCTCCCCTCTCAATCATATGCCTATCAGGATCATAAAGTCTTGTCATGTCACTTTCACAATATAAGAGAGTCATTCCTTAACAAATCACGAATCATATTCTGATATTTTTCTCTATCAGGATCTTCTAAAATAGTAGTAACTCTATTTCCTGAATCCTTTGATGATGAGCCACATAAGTATATTTTTTCATAATCAGTTCCGTAATCTAATATTATGTATCTATCGTGAAAGATTCCCCCTGACTGCTGTAAACTTATTCTACAATCAGGGTACTCTTTACAAAAATCTTCAAATTCTGTTGCATGCAATTTCTTCCCAATATTATCGCTAAACAATATTATATTAACTCCTTGATTACTATTTTTCAAAAGTGCCAATGTTTTGACACCTATATAATTATCAACCACATATATAGATTTTTGAGCCTGTTCATATATCTGTGAATATGCCAAGTCTGCTTTAAATGGCTGTCCGTTCAGTAAAATATAGCCTCGTTTAACTTGTGGCTTACCAAACTTATTCATGATGTCCGATAGTTCCGATTTTGTTACTACATTACTCAGTCTGTCTATTAAATCCGACATTTGGTCTTCAACTCTGATTAAGTCTATCCTAAGTTCTGTCGTATCTCTAACACTATCTGTTACCTGCATAGATAATTGAATATATTCACGCTGACCGATTAACCCTTGATTTTCAATAATGTAATCTTTCATGTTTTTAAATATACGAATTAATTCTATACTTTGATGAACAGCTAAATCCCCTTTTAATACAGTCATTAACATATAGATTCCCTGCTCCGTAAAAACATGTGGATTATACTTAATATTATGACCTCTACCTACTCCTTCATTCAAGGTAACAAATTGTGACCTTGAAATTTCTAAAGTTTCCTCATCTGTCAACTCAAACATGAAATCTTCTGGAAACCTCTCAATATTTCTTTTAACCTGTTGATTAAATGCCTTGGTAGAGTATCCATATATTCTCGACAAATCAGTGTCCAACATAACTTTTTGACCACGAATCGTATATATTTTATCCCGAATTGTCTCCTCGTTAATAAGAACAACTTCCTGCGTCACAGTTTCTTTAACATTTGATTCCGTTTTATCCACCATTTCTTTACCATTTTTTTCAATAATGTTTTCTTTGTTCATCTTACCTCCTTCGTGTTTTAATTTACTATGCTAGACTTACCGGCTTATCGCTGGATTCTCTGATTGGGCAGGTTGAGCCAGAATATGAAGCAACCGCTTTGGATAATGAACTAATGGAACACATTAGAAAAATGGACAGTTTGACAAAGACAAAATTGCTAAGCACTCTAAAAATATGGGAAGAAGAATGTTGAACTGTTAATATCAGTTCAGCCCCCTTCTTCTTTGAATATTCTCATTCTCTTCTTCGTTTATATGATGTCTTTAACCCTTTTCAACTAATTTTTCAACTTGCGATATTGGCAACTGCGTTTTCTCTGCCACCTGCTCTGCACTCATTCCCATTTTAAGAAATCTCCTAGCAACATATTCCATAGATTCTCCAATCTCAATCATATGCCTATCAGGATCATAAAGTCTTATAACTCTTTGTCCCCAATCATGCTCAATACATTTATTCAAATATTCAATTTCATATTGACTGGTTTCTAACTTTTCTAAAAATGCATCTATATTATTTTCTTCAAAATACAGTTCTGCATCATTTCCACCACAAACTACTTCCTGCCTGGTGAATCTCTCCCATATTTTCTTTTCCTGAAGAACTAAACCTTCTGTCAATACTACATTTCCGTCAAAGTCTGCAATAACATCCAACCCAAATAAATCCTTATAAAAGGCTTTTGACTTTTCTATATCACTTACTACAATAAGAATATTTTTAAGTTTCATATTTCTCTCCTTGCAAATTATTGGCACACAAACATTCCATATTCTTTCGGAACCTCTAACACACCACCAACCATATTCTGTTCAAATATTTTTTTCATTGATTCTCTTTCTACATTTGCAATATCCGTCATACTTGATAACGAATAAACATAATCAATAAAATCATCAATTACTGTAACTTTCAAAGAATCTTCATACTCCAGTCTTTTCACATTATTAAAATATTTCTTCAACATATCTTTTCCATTTTGAAGTGTAAACACTTTATTCATCTCACTGGATACATTAAATTCTTTCAGTAAATCCGCCACATAGGTTATAATTCCATTTTCACCAAAGGTGGCACAATAAAACTTTCCATGTGGTTTTAGCACTCTCCTCACTTCTGACAATCCTTTATGAATATCGGGAACATGATACAGCATCATATTAGCTATAACGATATCAAATGTGTCATCTTCATATGAAATGTCTTGTATATCAACTGTCTTAAAAGTTATTCTATTATTATTTTCCAAATTACTCTTTGCACTTTCTAACATCCCTTTTGAAAAATCAGTTAAAATAATCTCTTCACATTTAGAAATCAAGTCCATATGATTTTTCCACATACTCCCTGTACCGCAGCCAAGTTCTAGAACCGTTGCTCCGTTTTCTATCTCATAATTAGAGATGATCCAGTTTCCAAATCCTTGCTTGTTCGTTGAATACTTATCATGAATTGATATTCTCGTTCCAAGGTTATCTTTATTTTCATATTGTTTCTTTAAAAATTCTGTGTTTGCTATATCACTCATTAAGTTTCTCCATTCAATGTATTATCGTAAAATTACATTTAACTATTTCTTAATAAATATATCTTCAGTCTCTATTGGTTTTCCTTTATTGATATTATTCATCTGCTTTTCTTAAAATAAATTTTGTTTTTTCCACTGGATAGGGTACAGCAATTCTAGCATAATTTCCAACCGAAACAACCCTTGCCCTTTCCTCTTTTTCATCTCTTCCCACTGGAACTACCACAATATCTCCCACTTTAATTGTTGGTTCATTCGTTCTATAATGATAAGTAACATTAGAAAAACGCACTCCACAATATGTATAAACTGTTTTATCCTTCTCCAATTCTTGATTTTTTAATTTTAAATTTTCCTGCCTTATCGCATCTTCTTTTTTCCTCTGTTCTTTAATTTTTAATGTTCTAGCCTCGAGAAACTCCTGTTGTTCCTCATAATTATAGGGATCTATGCCGTAATTATTTTGATTTTTGTAAAATAAACGCCAATGATACTTCTCCTCATTATAAGCTTCCATATATTCTTCTTCACTTTTATAATACATTGGATTTACTACAGCTTTTTTGTCATCCGATATATTTAATCTCCAACTGTTTCTCCTGCAAAAAGCATATTGTTCACAACGCTCCTCTACATCATATATGTATTCTGAAATTTCTTTTTCCCATTCTACTACTTCATCCTGAATCATTCCATCTTCATATTTTTTCACCAATGGAAAAAGTTCTTTCTCAAAACTTTCCATTGTTTCTAATTCCTCATAATTCTTACATCCGGAAATCATAGAATTTGTCAAACGGATAATATATTTCCACTCCCCTCTTGTCTGCCCCAAAGTTTCTACAAACAACTTAACTGCAGTATTTATCATATTCATTTTCAATGCAGCTACAATGAGTTCATATGCTTCATACATATATCCTGGTGAGTTTTCCATAATGTTTTCCCGAAATCCGTCGTTTTGATCCATATAACGTGTTAATTCGGTTACATATTCATCTGGAAAATTATACATTCCATCAATAACATTCTCTGTCATATCTCTTGTGGCACATGAATCATATTTGGCATACGGCAAAAAGTTTTCCAGACACCATTCCCATACTTTTATCGATAGTGATATATCTCTCTTTGCTATTTTGCTAATCACCTCACAAAATTCATATTCTCTATTTTCATCTTCATCAGGCAATGTGATTGGTAAATCAAAATTCTCTTTGACTGCCTGTGCATATAAAAACTCTCCACTATCTGATAAATAATTTGCAGCAAGAATAGTGTCCGCCTTTTCTAATATAAACTGATAACACTCCCTCTCCTGTTGTAAATATTCATTGTTGAAATTATAATCTCGTATTTCTTCCAATCCACAAGCAGCATTATACCTTCTAAGATTCGAAAAACTTTTTTTATCTATTTGGGGCTCATTTACTTCTTCATATTCTTCTATTTCCAAGTCATCTGTCTCTGCTACCTCCCGTTTATATTCTTCCAAATCAATTTTATATTCTTCTTCTGTTTCATAATCTTCTGGGTCTATTCCATATTCCAATCCATCTTCACAAGACTCACGCCAACTATACTTTTTCTCTTCTAGTGCCTCTTCATAGTCCTCTTCCGTTTCATAATCTGTTGGGTCTACTCCATATTCCTCTCCATCCTCACAAAAATCACGCCAGCCGTATTTTTCATCTTCTAGCGCCTCTTCATATTCCTCTTCCGTTTCATAGTCTGTTGGATCTACTCCATATTCCAATCCGTCCTTACACGATTCACGCCAACCATATTTTTTCTCTTCTAGCGCTTCTTCATATTCCTCTTCCGTTTCATAATCTGTTGGGTCTACTCCATATTCTTCTCCATCTTCACAAAAATCACGCCAACCATATTCATCATAATCCGTATCATCTAAATATATATTATCGTAACCCCTGTCATCATTAAATGCCCCTTGGCTCCCCAATATTGCTCCTAAATGCATCCTATCTTCTGCAGAAGTACGACCGAATCCGACAGCCATTCCTAATGCTTTATTAGGGTCAGGCTTTCCACTTTCATCCTTGCTTGCCTCAACCATTGCACACAATTGTGCATGTTCTAACATTTCATCAAAAAATCCTTTCTTTCCCATAAGCTCTCCCTTTCCTCTTGTATAAGTGTGCTGCCATAAAATCCAAGTATATTTCTTGCTACTTTTTCCATATGTCAATTGTCATTCCTAATTCCCAGTTCTAATAACCTTCCATTCTTCAATCAATTTTTCCAAATTCCATGCAGCATTCGCCGGACTGGTAGAGGGCAGACATATTGCCTCAATTTCTGTCTGTGGCTTTGTATATTTATTATAAAGTGAAAAAGCTTTCTTCCCGTTTACAAAGATATATTTTATATCCGCTGTATTAAGTATTTCCATTAAGTCATTTACTACAACATTTTTGATACTGCTGTCTGATGAACCTGTAATCTCACAAGAATGTATCACGTCCCATACTGCAATCTTATTTCTCAATAAAAATTTCTTTTTCTCCTGCACTGTGTGTGGTGTACTTTCACCAAATACCGCAGATGTTACTTTCCAAAATCTATTCTGCGGATGTCCATAGAAAAACCCTTCCTCTCTTGATTTCACAGATGGAAAGCTTCCAAGAATCAGTATCTCTGATTTTTTATTATATATTGGTTCTATTGGATGTATTATCATAATGTTTCCTTTCTATTATCATCTAATTTTTAATCTATCCATGGTGTTTCCCACTGGTATTCGGACATAATAACATGTCCATTCTCAAAATGCACTCCTTCTGCTTTGAGCAATTCTATCTGTCGGTTTCCTCCACCAAAGGCAAATGCCTCTGAGACATTTCCATCTTTGGTAACAACTCTATAACATGGTATGCTTTCCGGGTCTGGATTTACATGAAGCGCATAGCCAACCACTCTTGCCCATCTTTTATTTCCTGCTAGTGCTGCCACCTGTCCATACGATGCAACCATCCCTTCAGGAATTTGTCTTACAGCATCATAAATTTTCTCAAATGTATTCTTTTCCATTGATTATTCACTCCCCTTCATTTATAGTTCGACCATCTTTCTCTGCTTAAAAATCACCTGTTTTAATCCAAGCTCTTTAATCAAATTATCAGTTTTTTCAAAGTCTGCTCCCAAATCTTTTATATCATGCGCATCAGAACCAGCTGTTACATACTCCCCTCCACATTTGATGTATAACTGTAGCAACTCTTTTCCTGGCATAGATTCATCTATTCCCTTTCTTAAAGATGAAGTGTTGATTTCCAAAATAATATTTTTATCAATCATTTCTTTGAATATTTCTTTTATAACTTTCTCTTCATAATATATTTCACCATAATACCGTTTAGGAAAATCTATATGCCCCACACAATCAAATCCACCATATCGCACCATTTCTAAAACTTCATTCCAATACAATAAATAAAATTCTTTTGCCGAATATTTTTCTCTTACTTCATAACAAGGAAACATATCTCCAATCCAATGAACACTTCCGATAATATAATCGTATGGATATTTGCTTAACTCCTGCAGCTTATCATTGTACAAGTGTGGTTCAGAAAGTTCAATCCCTGAACAAATCATTATTTCATCTTCTATAGACTTTGCTTTGTTATATTCTTCAAAAAATTTGTCTGGATTGTAATATCCCACCCCATAATCGTTTTTATTAAAATCAACATGATCCGTAAAACATATTGCTTGTATATTCTTTTTCTTCGCAAATTCAATATAATCTTTCAAACTTGCTTCTGAATCACAAGAAAAATTTGTATGTATATGGTAATCAGCAATCATCTTTCTTTTCCTCCATTAAAGTCATCAATTCTTTCCAACTGTCAATCTTTATGTAAGGTACATTTGTATCTGCTTCATAATTACAATCAATATACGCTGGATAATATATTGGTGTCATTCCTTTCTTCATCTTCTCCCCAAATTGATTCTATTTTTTTATTCTACCACACTAAATAGTGCATTCACACTTAATTTTTTCTACTTCCCTATATTTTCAATAACTTCTTACTCCAACAAACGACATTAACTTCAATCACAATATATTTAATAAGTTTTTGCAATCAAAATAGCGCAGCAGTTAAAACCACCACGCTATGCATTCTAATTTACTATAAAACATTATTACATATATCAAGAATGTCTTTCGAATAAACGTTTATTCTCTCAATATATAAAGTCCTGCTGCACTGCGAGCATAATCTTCTGGAATTGCCAAATAATCTGACTCATACATTCCATAATAGAACAAATACGTAATTGGTTGGAAAAACATTCTCATATCCCAGTAAATAAAATTGCTCATCAAATCTTTACGAACATATGGCAATAACAAATTTTCCACCTTATCAGAAACAGTCTCCGAAAATTCAAATGCAAAATCGCCTATCGCTTCTTTGACAATTTCACATATTTCTAAAAAAATCTCTCGCTTGAAAATTGGAAGTAATACTTTTAGTCCATCTTCTGTTTTTTCAACCAAACCGTTTTTAATAAACTCCGCCACCATTTCTTCTTCATAAGGATTCAATGGCTTGTTTTCATTTTCAGTTAAATCTAACAATAATGAAATATTATTCCCATTAACCCATAAATCACGTCCACTTTGAAAACTCTCATCCTCCACAGGAAAAGGATCATTCTCATAATCATTTACGTATTCTAGTTTTCCATAATGCGATGTCATCAAGATATTATGCAAATTCGACCAACCCGTTGTTTTTACTTCCTTATTCCATAAAGAATCGTCGATTTCTTCTTCCGCTGGTATATATTGCATCGTAATTCTGTATTCCCGCTCCGCTTCATCTTCGTATTTCCCCTTATATTTTTCAAAATATTTTTTATTTGCAAGAATCCCCATCTGGTCTCCTGCAATCACATATAGAATCCACATAAGATAATCATAACCAAAATCATTTCCATAAAAATTTAATTTTGTAATTTTCTCTTTCAGCTCATATAACATTTTACTTATTTTTTCACAGTATCCATTCTTTCTAAATTCAATACAGGAAACAGCAGTTGCATTCATATATGCCTGCTTTGGAAAAACACAAAAATTTGTGAGATAT
>CANPET010000049.1 GCA_947573465.1 uncultured Eubacterium sp. | reverse complement strand
ACAACCAAATAAAGGTAAAAGATGGATGAAATTATTTTTGTGCATTGTCGTAGCGGTAATAGTGTCAGCTACAGTTAAAACAGTTGTAAAAAACGTGACAGAAGGCATCTTTTATCCGAAATATGAACAAGGGGCTATTAAAGACAATACATATACCAGCAAATTCTTAGGATTAAAATTTGTATGCCCTGATGATTGTGAAATGAAAAATGAATTGTTAGATGAAGATGCTGAGGAAATGTTAGGATTGGATGATAATAAGAGTTATCAAGATGGAAAAAAGGCAACAGTTACGGAAGTGTCAGTATCAGAGGGAGAATAGGTTCTATTGAAAAATATAAAGATGAAATAGAGAGTGCGATAGAAGAGGCATATAGTGATATGATAACGTCTGTTGAGATTCAAGATGTGCAAAAAGATACATTGGCAGGCGAAGAGTATGATGTGATTGGGATGACGAGTACAATGTTTGGTGTAAGATTAGAGCAAAAACAATATATAAGAGAGATAGGTAAATACACTGTGATTATTACCTTTACAGGAGATGTAGATAAATATAAAGATTGCTTTAGTGAGTTATAAAATAAAGGTGATATTTGGAGGAAGTTATGAAACAAAAAGAAGTAAATAATATAGAACAAAAAAACATCATAGAAGAGAAAAAGTATGAAGCATATTGCCAGCCGGGAGAGAAAAAAATTTACTTGAAGAAAGAAGAGAAAAAAGACGTCGAATATAAGAGCAGAAAGCGGGAAATAGTGAAATGGACAACACTATTGACAGTAGGAATTGTTGTCGTTGCAGTAGTAGGAATAGGAACTTTGTATCAATATAAAAAAATCAAAGAAGCAGATTCGGATAATCTTTTTCTTAATGATAAAGTTGTAGTAAAAGTTAGAGACAAATATGGTTTGATAAACAAAAATGGTGATATGGAGTATCAGCCAAAGTATGATTGGTTAGTTTATCATGGAAAACAAACTGTATTTAAAAAGAATGGAAAAGCAGGTTTAATGGACTCAAAAGAGAAAAAAATAATAAATCCGGAATATGATGAGATACTTGATGAAAACGGAAAATATTTTCCAGTGAAGAGGGATGAAAATGGCACTTACTATCTTGGTATGGTAGATAATAGTGGAAAATTAATCATTCCAACGGAGTATGAAGAAATAGGCTATGATGAAGAGTCGCATATAACAGGGGCAATGAAAGAAGGAAAATGGTTTTATTATGATGAGCAGGGAAAAGAGATTTCTCTTATTGATGAACAGGGAATTGAAGGAAGTGGAGAACCACGAAAAGGTATTATCACAATAAGAAAGGCAACCGGTGAGAAAGATGAAGTGACACAGGAGCCGATATACATATATGGTATTGCAAATACAAAAGGAGAAGTGTTACTAGAGCCAAAGTATAATCAGATTCAGTTGTTTAATGAGGAAGAAGAAATGATTCCATTTGAGGAAAATGGTAAATGGGGTTACTTAAATTTAGAAGCAGAGATAGTTATTAAGCCACAATACAACGGCATTATGGGAGCTGGTAAATTTGAAAATGGATATGCTGTAGTATCGTTAGAAAATGAGATTACATCTGTATTCGGTAGAGATTTTAGTGATTCACAGGATAGAAAAGCACAGTCCGAGGAAGTGGGATATGGTATTGTAAATAAGAAAGGTGAGTATATTGTACAACCGAAATATCACAATGTAAAAATATTGGATGATGAAAAATTTTTCTTCGAAAAGAAATTCACTTGGGGAATAATAGATAAAGATGGAAAAGTTATATGTGAATATGACAAAGAAGATGATTTGTATGATAGCATCACCGGTGAATTCTGTGAAGGAGTTTGTGTTATTAGCAAGAGTAATGATGATGGTGTGCAGAAATATGGATTAATAAACGAAAAAGGAAAAATTGTAGTTCAGTGTATCTATGATGAAATTGGTGAGAATCTAGAAGTAGTATCAAATAATGATAGAATTTTAGTAAAAAAAGAACAGAAATATGGATATCTTAATACGAAGGGAGAGAATGTGATTCCTTTCGAATATACATATGGTACGCATTTCTTTGATGATGAATATGCAATTGTCTTTGATGCAGACAAAAAGGCAAAGATTATTGATGTAGAGAATAAGTGTGTGATTAGTGGAAAGAATGGATTTATGCACTATGATGAAGAAGTCTTAATGAACGAGCAAGGAGAATAGAGATGAAAGTAAAATCTATAAGTATATTGTTATTGTGTGCGATTATGGTATTTGGACTAATAGGATGCAAAGATGTAAAGAGTTCTAAAGGAGAAAAGGTAGAAGGAACAAAAGAAAACACAATACAAATGGAAGAAGGAATCAATTATACGGTTATGATATATATGGTTGGTTCTAATTTGGAGAGTGAAGGGGGAGCAGCCTCTCTTGATATATTAGAGATGGTGAAAAGTGGAATTGATTTAAAAAAGAATAATGTACTTATTTATACAGGTGGTTCTAAAATTTGGTATATTGACGGAATTAACAGCATGACGAATTCCGTAATAAAACTAGAAGAGGGTGAAAATATACAGAGAGTAGCAGAAACACAGATTTCAAAAAACATGGGAGAACCGGCAACATTATCTGAGTTTATTACATATTGTTATGATAATTATAAAGCGAATCATTATGCTTTGATTTGTTGGAATCATGGTGCTGGTCCAATTGGCGGATTTGGAAGTGATGAGTTATATGAAAATGATTCTCTGTTCGCACCGGAAATGAAAGAGGCTTTGGATAATACACCTTTTGCTTCAGGCGAAAAACTGGAGTTTATCGGTTTTGATGCATGTTTGATGGCTTCTTTAGAATATGCGGATATGTTGTCGACCTATGCTAATTATATGGTTGCATCGCAGGAAGTAGAACCGGGATATGGTTGGGATTATTCTTTCCTGAGCATATTGAATGAGAGTGCAGATCCTAAAGAGATTGCTACGAATATTATAGATTCATATAAAAATTATTATGAAGCCAATAAGACGACATATAGTAATCCAGATATTACATTATCCTGTATAGACTTGAATAAAGCAAAAGATACGATAGCAGCATTAGATGGCTTGTTTGGGAAGATGTCAGGTGATGTTAGTAGTGAGACTTATATTTCGTTTGCCACAAATAGAAACAATACGAAAAGTTATGGATTAAGTGCTACAGGGGGAAAAGGTAATAGTTTAGATTTAATTGATTTAGGGGATTTTGCAGAAAAAATGTCTGGAGAGTATGATGAAGAAGGAGAAGAGTTAAAAAATGCAATATCTAAAATGGTTGTATATCAATCATCAAATGTAGAAGGAACTTGTGGTGTTTCTCTTTATTATCCATATGATAACAAAGCATATTTTAATGCAATAGGGCAGTATCTTTGTGGAGTGGAAAATAGTAGCGCGTATAAAGGATATATCAGTAAATTTGCAGATATATGGATGAATAATGGTAACACTGTAAATGAAGAATCTAAAGATATAAAATTAGAGGAAAATGAATATACATATCAACTGACAAAAGAGCAACAAAAGAATTTGAAGAAAGTTACATATACGATTTTAGAAAAATTAGATGAATCCATTTCAGAAAGTGGAGCATATCGTCCAATTTATGCCGGATGTCAGGTAGAACCGGATGAAAATGGAATAATTCATATTAATAAAAACCAGAAAGTTTTTTATATTGAAACTGATGATGAAAATGTTCTTTGGGAAGTGGAGCAAATTAGTGATAATGGAAACGAGACAATATGGAAGACGAAGAATACAAGAATTGTAGATTATAGTGGAGCGTTAGAAAATGGGGCACAAGGTGACGTTGAAGACATAGAAATAATTTTTGCAGAAAAAGAAGATGGAGTGATTGAAATAAAAGAAATCACAGTGCCAAATAGTGATTCAGAATATACTGGAAAGAATAACATAGATGTTATGAAATGGTATGGAATTTATAATTATTTTGGCAATATGTGTGTTCCAACCAAAAATAAAAAAGGGAAAATCCTTCCATATAGTCAGTGGAAAGCAGTAACTTCAGCAGCGCTTGCCACACAGACGATATCTGTGCAGGATGGATTTTGTATAAAGCGGAAGTCAATAAATGATTCTCAATATCAGAAACAATATGCTTATCAGATTATAATAGAAGATAATAAAGGAAATATGTCCGCATCAGATATCAGAGAAATAAAAAGTGAGAAAGTATATGAAGAATATACAGAGGAAAAAGAAAGTGTCAAAATTAGATATCATATTTATCCGGATCATGCAGAGGTAGTAGGTGTTGATAGCGAAGATAAGAAAATTGTAATCCCTAATAAGATAAATGACATCAAGATTACGAGGATATGTGACATGACAGGTGCAAAAAATGCAAAAGAAATTAGTTTACCAAGTAGTATTGTGACAATAGAGAAACAGTCTTTTTATGGATTGACAAATCTAATTAAGATTAATATTCCAGAGTCGGTTGAACGGATTGGGGAAGATGCTTTCGCTAATTGCGAACGACTCAGAAATATAAAATTACCAACAGGATTGAAGATAATTAAGAAAGGAGCATTTGCAGATACAAATATTTCAGCTTTAAATATTCCCAAAACTGTGAAAAATATAGAAGGCGGAGCATTTGGAAACAATGTTGAACACATACTTTTAGAGGAAGGGAATGAAACGTATGAATTGAAAGATGGTGTTCTATTTACAAAAGGTTTGAAAAAACTAGTGTATTATCCGCATAAAGAAATTATTTATGATAATGAGTCAAGAGTAAAAACGATTAATTATAATATACCTGAAGGAGTGGAAGAGATTGGCGAGAAAGCCTTTGCCTGTGAACAACTCGCACATATAAAATTTCCAAGTACTTTAAAAAGGATAAATAGTGGAGCGTTTAGTAATTGTGGTTTTTTAGAAGAAATAAAGTTACCGGATAGCTTGGAAACTATTTGTTCAGGAGCGTTTTTAAGAGCATTTCGAGGTAAGGTGAAAATATCTATTGGAAAAAACGTCAATTATATAGGAAGAGAGGCATTTGGACAGAACTATATTACAGAATATACAGTATCGGAAGATAATCTGTTTTACAATACTTTGGAAGGAAATTTAACAAATAAAGCTCAAGATACATTGCTATTTAGCAAAACAAAAAATGGTAGAACATTTAAAGTTCCAGAAGGAATAATCGCTATTGGAAAAAATGGACTAGATGGTATTGGAGAAAAGTATACGGAAGAAGACTATGTACAGGAAATAGTAATTCCGGATTCGGTTCAATATATAAATTATTGGGTTGACTTATCCTGCAAAAAATGGACAGTTGGAAGCGGACTTCAATATTGGGATTGTGCAGGACGAATAAATAAAAGCGTGGATGATGGGGAATTTTTTGTTTCCGTGTCAGAGGAGAATTCTTATTATAAAGTGGAAAATAGTAAGATAGTGAAGAAATAATGAAGATAATTGATAAAGAGTGGTTACATGAAAGCAAAAGAATTACATAAAAATAGTAAAGTAACAATTTATCAGAAAGGATACATGATGTTTAGCAATAAACTTTTACTGGCAGAACAAATCGCCACAAAAGCACACAAAGGACAAGTGGATAAAGCTGGCATGCCATACATAACACATCCTCAGACTGTTGCAGGATTGGTCGGTGGGATTGACAAAAAGATTGTTGCATGGCTACATGACACAGTAGAGGATACAGATGTGACAGTGGAGTACATTAGAGAACAGTTCGGAGATGAGATTGCTGATGCTGTTGATTCTATGACACACAGACCAGAAGAAACATATGATGAATACGTGGACAGGCTTTCAAAAAATCCATTAGCAAGACAAGTCAAACTGGCAGACTTAACACACAATATGGATTTGAGTAGAATCGTGCATCCTACGGAGAAAGATTATAAGAGGGTTGAAAAGTATAAAAGAGTTTATGAAAAACTAAAAGCAATGAATGAAAAATAGCATGAGATATAAAAAATATTCTATTATTAAATCAGTTTAGGTAAATGATTAATAATAGAATATTTTTTTGAAAATAAAGAAAAGTTGCATAATGATATAAAATGAAACATAAACAATACTTGACTTTCATGACGAAAATGCTTACGATAGCATATAATCAATATGTGAAGGAAAACCGACAAATTATTTTGCTTACGAAAGGAACAAGTATGACGACAGAAAACAGTTTAGCCACAGATTTAAACATCATTTCAGGGAAAGAGGCTTATGATAAGGAAGTGAAAACGCTTCTGGCGAACAGACAGATACTTGCCATCAT
Organism: uncultured Eubacterium sp.; assembly: GCA_947573465.1. GTDB lineage: Bacteria > Bacillota > Clostridia > Lachnospirales > Lachnospiraceae > Eubacterium_G. The sequence continues at coordinate 3,678 of CANPET010000049.1, read as the reverse complement.
ATTAAAAGCTGTGGTAAACGAATTTCAGGATATGGAACTGAGTGACATTGTAACTTGCATTGAAACACCGGAGGTGGGAGAGCGAAAAGTCCATCCCGGGCAGACCAATGAAAAGATTTATGGAAAATCTAATGAGAATAATATCATCGGTGAAGGGACAGTTACTTTTGACATCATATTTGATGTATATATTCCCGCAAAGGATGATACAATAAAAATGATTATAAATATCGAAGCACAGAGAGAAAATAATCCGGGCTATGAACTGGTGACCAGAGGAATTTACTATACTGCAAGAGAAATATCGTCACAGTATGGCAGAGAGTTTACAAAATCTGAGTATAATAGTATCAAAAAGGTCTACAGCATATGGATATGCGTAAGTCCAAACAGAAACAACAATAATGGAATAACAGAATATTTTATATCAGAAAAAAGCATATATAATAACACAAAAGTGCGTAAGGAAGTGTATGACAAACTGTGTGTGGTTATGATATACTTAAAGAAAAATTTAGAGGAAGAATCAGAATATATCATTAATTTTTTGAGCGTGTTATTATCAGAAAAAATAGATTATAACAGGAAAGTCTGTATATTAGAAAAAGATTTAGGGCTGTCCATGACAGAAGAGATGAAAGAGGAGGTGAACGATATGTGTAATTTAAGTGAGCATGTATATGAATCAGGAATAGAAAAAGGTACAAGTGAACTGATTCGTGCAATACAGTTTATTAGAGAAGGCAATAATACTTTAAAAGAACTAACAGCAAAGGGAATACCAGACATAATAGCAGAAAAAGCCATAAACCTCGGAATAAAATAGCAGAAAATAAATATGTATAAGACTTCTATGAATAAAAGAATCATAGGAGTTTTTGATGATAAAAGTCGCCCATCAAGTGACCACATACAGGACATATCTTTATATACTATGATTACAACAAAAAATGGAAGTGAGGTAATCATAATGAAGAAAGGATTAACAGAATTAGTTTTTATTTTAGACAGAAGCGGGTCCATGGGAGGATTAGAATCAGATACTATCGGTGGTTTTAACGGAATGCTAAAAAAACAGAGAGAGCAGGAAGGAGAAGTAACTGTAACAACAGTATTTTTTGATTATGGATATGAAATTATTCATGACAGGATTCCGATTGAGCATATCCTTCCGATAACTGAAGAACAATATTATGTCAGAGGCTGCACTGCCTTGCTGGATGCAGTGGGAAAGACAATTCATAAAATCGTAAATGTACAGAAGATTCTTCCGGAGGAACAAAGGGCGGAGAAAGTTATTTTCGTTATTATTACAGACGGATTGGAAAATGCCAGTAGAGAATATTCTTATAAACTGATAAAATCTATGATAGAGCATGAAAAAGAAAAATATGGATGGGAATTTATGTTTTTAGGGGCAAATATTGATGCTGTGGCAGAGGCAGACAAAATGGGAATCGGTGAAGAACGGGCAGTTACTTACAACAATGATAGTGCTGGCGTGTTGTTAAATTATGATACCATTTCGGAAACGGTATGTATGATGCGTCAGGCACCTAAGATGTCAGATATCGGGGGAGAGTGGAAAAAGAATATTGAAAATAATCGAAGTAATAAAGAGCAGAAAAAAACTTTGGGTAGGAAATTTTTTCAGTTGAAGAAGCAGGGGAATAAGTAATATATTCAAATGGTGCAGTAGACAAAGGAGAACAATATGCCATTTCTAATGATAAGACAGGATATCACAAAAGTTCAAACGGATGCAATTGTAAATCCGGCAAACATATATTTGGAACAGGGAAGTGGAACAAGCCGTGCAATTTATTTAGAAGCAGGTGAGGAAGAATTGACAGAGGCTTGTAGGAAAATCGGACACTGTGATTTGGGAAAAGCGGTGATTACAGAAGGTTTTAATCTGCCGACGAAGTATATAATTCATACAGTGTGTCCTGTGTGGATAGATGGAAAATCAAAAGAATATACAGTTTTATATAGTGCATACATGGAATCCTTGAAATTAGCCAAAGCGCATGAAATAGAGTCAATAGCCTTTCCCCTGCTTTCGGCAGGAAATTATGGTTTTCCGAAAAGAGAAGCATTAAAGATTGCAGTATCGGCTATTAATGAGTTTTTGTTTGATAATGATATGATGGTATATCTGGTGGTTTATGACAAAGAGTCAGTAGAGGTTAGTCAGAAACTTTTTGCTTCCATAGAAGAGTATATTGATGATCATTATGTTGAAATAAAAAATGAGGGATTTCCGGAAATACTGGAGTCGGAACTTAGTGAGAAGGAACTAGAAAGACGTTCCTGTATTTTGAGAAGAAAACGTAAAAATAAGAAAAATGACAGTGAAACCCAGGTACTTGGAAGTAGTACAGAAAGTTCAAATTTGTCATATATGTCACAGGAAGACATCCCAGAAGTGGGTTCGACATCTTTTGAAACAGTGTTTATGCTTCCAAAAGAATCTGTGCCAGGGTTAAAACAAACTAGTGTTGTAATAGGAAATGCTAAGCCACAACGAAAGAAACATTCTATATGGAAGAATGCAAAGTGTGAAAAGAAAGATGGACTTCAAAAGTTGTTGCAGCACTCAGAGGAGACTTTTTCACAAATGTTGTTGAGAATGATAGATGAGAGAGGCATGACAGATGTACAGGCATATAAGAAGGCGAACATCGACAAAAGATTGTTTTCGAAGATTAGAAGTAATGAGGATTATACCCCTAGTAAAAAGACAATTTTTTGTTTCGCAATTGCTTTGAAGTTGTCCATGGAAGAGACAGAAGAATTATTAAAAAAAGCAGGATATGCTTTTTCGAATTGTTTTAAGTTTGACGTAGTAATATCATATTTTATTCAAAATAATAAATATGACATTTTTGAAATTAATGAAGTTTTATTCCAGTATGATTTGCCAATTTTAGGGGGAATGCAATAGATTTTGGAGAGAGTTTTCAGTTCATTCTTGGAGGAATATAATAAATCTACTAGACAAATATGTTTCTCTATAGTATACTATCAAAGCATGTTTAAACCTACACTAAGTAAACGGATACTCCGACCATTACTTAAGTGTCAGGGGATATTAAAATTTAAGGAGGAAATTAACATGATTTCAAAGGAAACAAAAGCACAGCTTACAGCTGAATTTGGTAAGACACCTACAGACACAGGTTCACCTGCTGTTCAGGTTGCTATCTTAACTTACAGAATTAAGGAGTTAACAGAGCATTTGAAGGTAAACAAAAAAGATCATCATTCAAGAAGAGGTCTTTTAAAGATGGTAGGTAAGAGACGTGGTCTACTTGATTACATCAAGAAAAATGACGTTAACGAGTACAGAGCATTAATTGAAAAATTAGGTATTCGTAAATAATCAATGCAAAGTAATAACGGCAGAGAAATTACTCTGTCGTTATTTTTTTGAAAAAATAACGGTTTACGATATTTGATTACCTTTTTTGTCACTTCACCATTTTTGTCGAAAAATATACACTTCACCATTTTTCACCATTTTTGTCGAAAAATATAGTGACAAGAAAAACGATTCATGTTAAAATAAATGAGCATTAGTTTTAGAGAGTAGAATTCTAGTATACAAACTTTAGAAAATAATGGGGCATTGAAAGAGAATGTCCTTTTTTATTAGGTAGATTTCAATGAAAAATA
>CANPET010000048.1 GCA_947573465.1 uncultured Eubacterium sp. | reverse complement strand
TTGTAGGGGGATTTTTCACTGCTGATTATGGCGTAGAGAGGATACAGGAACTCGAACTTCTTGAGTACATTTATAAAAGAAAAACAACACTTAATATCAAGGGAACATTTGATTCACATAATCAAATGTTCAGACTTACCTGAGAAAAAATCATCAGGATTTTTTCGAAGATTAAGTCGGTACTTGAAATATTAAGTGTTGTTTTTCTTTTCTATAAATGTTCAAGAAGTAAGGTGAATGTATCCTCTCTACGCTGTAATCAGCAGGAAAGTCACTACCCTACAAACCGGAATTTATATGTATAATTTTCCTTTGTGCTTCCGACTCCTAGTCTACACTTTCAACAATCCACTTTCCTTTTTTTGTATGAGCTGATACTGTAAAGTCTTTCCAATAGAAAATGCCGTCATTTTCTCCTTCATAAAGACAGCTAGGCGCTTTCTCACTCGTTTTATATTTTCCTACAGCTGACACTAAAGAATCCAGTGATTTACCAACATATTTCTTTGCTGCCTCTTTCCCTGAAGCATTTGATTTCGTTGTCTTCTCTGGTTTTTTTGCTTTTTTTGTTGTTGTCTCTGGTTTCTTAGCCTTCTTTGTTGTCTCTTCAACCTTCTTTGTTGTCGGAACCTGCGTTGTTGTCTCTTGAACTGTTGTAGTTTCCTTAGTCACCTTTTCCTTTTTTGTTGTTTCTGCTGCCGTTGTGATTTCCTGTTTTGTAATCACGGAAGCTACTGTTGTTTCCTGTGCTGTAGACTGAACCGTTGTTTCTGTGCCTGCATCACTTCCACAGGCAAATAACATAAATGCCATTCCTGCTGTCATTGTAATCATTAAAATTTTCTTTTGCATCTTTTTTTCCCCTTTGTCTCTTACTTATTTTATCTTATTTTTTGTAATATGAAACTTTTCATTTGTCTGAATTGCAATGCGAATATCATTAATATCCTCTGTCTTTTCTATATAAAGTCCAAAGGCATTATCATTATATTTTCCATTATTACTGCATGGAAAAGCTTCATAGACTCTGTTATTTATTATAACATATACAAGAGAATTTTCACTGACAAATTTTTCCTCTATTGTTCCTGTAATTAAATATTGTTCCTCCTGTTCCTCTATATGAACATCTGCTTTCAGATCCCCGATTGGATTCTCAATATCTATTTCTGTATTCTGTGGCATCAGCACAACCGGAACTTCATTACACAGTAAATCTAAATGTCTCTCCACGATTTCAATTATCACATCATCAACACCTTTTAACTGGGCAATTGTCAGATTATATGGCATCGCTTTTGAAAAACTGCATTGATAATATTCATCTGCAATATATGGAATAATCGCATTTCCAAAAGAATCTCTGAACATCATAATTTTGCCCTCTTGGTCCGGATTTTCCGTTGTGACAGATATTGCTTCCACATCTTTCATTGGTGACGTAATATTTAATTCTTTTTCATTGCCAAAATAGAAATTATCCTCAGACGGCTTTGTTGTTTCCGGAAACAACATTTCCTGTAAATCACCTGTATAATCAAACCTTTTTTTCGGTGTCATACTGTTATAATCAATGCATTCTTTATCTAATTCTTTTAAAAGTTCTGCGGCAGCTAGTGCTGCTCCTTTATTATTCCAATGTGAATCTGTCTTACAATATAATACATCATCTTTACTGCCTATAAACTGAAATAAATCAAAGTAGTTGATATTATAATTTTCCATTGCTCCTTTTACTAAATCATAATTCTTCCTATCTGAAAGTTTCTTTATATTATTGGGCATATACTGACCATATAAGGAATTTTTATTCGGAGCAATTGTGAAAACAAAATCACTTCCACTATCTTCCATCACCTTTTGAATCAACTCCATTGTTCTGGCAATATTGTTAGCACCCCGTTTTGTAATAGTTGTAATCCCCTTATAGTCATCCAGCGTTTCCGCAAAAAACAGCCAGCCCTCTTTTCCAACAATAATTTTATCGTTATTGGACTCTCCAAAGACATTCTTCATCAACCGGGCATCTGCCGCAATGAAATCATTTCGAAACGCAAATGTTTTTGAGAAATATTCATCCATATCCTCCAAATAATGAATATTCGTCTTTCCATCCATCTTAATCTTGGGAATTTCAATATCTCCTTCCCTCTGATTTTCTTCTTTATAAACCAATGTAAATATCGTCGGTACAAGGCACATAGCAAGCATACACACGATATAAACAGAATATAATACTTTTTTCTTCATAGTGCCTCCTTAAAATTTAAAATAAATAAATGGACTGTAATCAGCTACCGCAACTTTTGTTATACAGATAAATAACAACACAGCACTTACTACATATGGTATTACTGTAACAACCTTTTTGTATTTCATTCCTATTTTACTGTTATAAATAACCTTCTGTATTGGCATACAATACAATACTGCCAATACCATAATCAGTCCAAAATATAATGTGAACTGCCCCCACATCACTGCAGATGCACTTGCACTTAATCCTGTAAATGTTATCATTCCCTTTAAAATCTGCCCTGCCTGTCCAATACTCTCTGCTCTAAAAATGCTAAATGTTACAGCCACAAAAATCAATGTTACAATATGAGATAACACTCTTGGCAGCCTCTTCTTTATCACCACTTCTGTTGTCGTGGCAACACCATGTAAAAATCCCCAAAGTAAAAATGTTAAATTAGAGCCATGCCAAATTCCGGTCAATATAAATACAATCATTTTATTGAAACATGTTCTAAATTTTGAACACCTGCTGCCACCTAATGGTATATACACATAATCTTTAAACCATGTAGATAATGAAATGTGCCATCTCCTCCAAAACTCACTAACGCTCTTTGAGACAAATGGATAATCAAAGTTCTCATTTATATCCATTCCCATCATTTCTGAAAGACCAATAGACATACTGGAATATCCCGCAAAATCAGTGAATAACTGTAGTGAATAACATATTGCCGCTGCAATACAGATTGCAAAACTGTAATCAGAAGCATTCAGTGCATAAATCTCATCTACAAACTTTCCAATCACTCCGGCAACAACCAGTTTTTCAAAAAATCCAAAACTAAATCTTTTCAATCCCTTTGCAACCTTTTCTACGGAAAATGCCAACCCTTGAACCTGACTTATTACATCTTCATATCTAGATATTGGTCCTGAGATAATCTGTGGAAAATAGCATGCATAAACCAATACATTCAATATATTTCTATCCGCTTTTATTTTATTTTTATAAACATCTGCAATATATGAGATTTCTTTAAAGGTAAAAAAGGATATTCCAAGTGGCATTGTTATACCTGCCAGAGACTTCATATTTAAAATATTTATAGCAATATAATTCCAGTACTTAAAATATCCAAGCACTCCAATTAGCACAATACAGCCTAATGCAATAATGACATGTTTCCCTATTTTACCTTGTATCTTATCTATAAGAATTCCAACAATATAAGTAATACTTGCCATCAATAAAAATAGCAAAATATACTTTGCATCTCCAAAGGAATAAAAAAGTAATCCTGCTATGATTAAAAAAATATTTCTTAAATTATATTTTTTTGGTAATACCCAATACAATATCATCGCTAACGGCATAAAGCCTAAAATAAATGTGGGTGAACACAAAAACATCTCCTACCTCCTAGTCTTTCATTCTTCATAATAGTATATCATTTTGGAGAAGCCTTTTATAGTGATAAATTGAATTTTTTGTCGAAAAAAGTCACCAGGCAGTTTTTTACCTGACGACAAATGAAACTTTATTATTGTATTTTCTTTGTTCTTACTTTCTTTGAGTACGCTCCAAAAACTTTTTTGCCATTTTCAATCTTATAAGCCTGAACTCTGATAAAATATCTCTTACCTTTCTTGAGTTTCTTGATTGTTGCTTTCAGTTTCTTTGTTGTTACTGTAACACCTGCTGCGTCATCACATTTTTCTACTTCCATTTTTGTGGCATTTCCATCGATATCCAAAACTGCAATCTCTGTTACCTGAATTCCCCATGTATAAGAATCCGGATAATATAATCTGATGTACCTTACTGCATAGATGGTGCTACCTGAACACTCTTTGCAATGCAAGATTATACTGAGCGCTGGCTACCATTTGCTCAGTTGTCATATCTGCCTTTACCGAAATATTCGTAAAAATGGCAGACGAAAATACCATTGTCACTGACAAAAATACTGACAATAGTTTCGATAAATCCTTTCTCATATCCGTTCCGCCTATAGATAATTGTTTATCTTTTTAGGAACATAATTTCCGACCTTTCAACTATCTCTCATTATACAAAAACGATTACCATATTTCAATATGATAATCGTCTTCTATAAATAATATATTTAATCAAACGTTTTAAATATTTTGTGCAATTTTACACTGTCATGAATCACTATATTATTTTTGATAAAAAGAACCCATCGACGCATATGTTCGTTTATAATATGTACCCACACTTTTATTTTGATATGCGAGATCCGGATCATATGTATACCAGACTTTACCTTGTTTTACCTCACACCATGCATGAGGAATATTTCCGGAAACCCTTCCAATAACTGCATTTGCCTGATATCCCACCTCTCTGGCATACAGACAGAAAGCCGCTGCAAAACTATAACATCTTCCACTATGAGTCTGGAACATATTATAACCAAATTTTTCTTCCCATCCTTTACCAGAAGGGACAAAATATCCCGGTTTTACTGCGTAACGATATTTTTTCACCATGTACATAAAGCCTTTTCTTAACTTCGTCTGTTTGGAATCTTTTGCTGAAGTAATTTTCTTTATGAGTTCAATTGCAAAACCCGCCCCTTTACTTTTCTTAATTCCCTTTCCTGATGTGCTGAATTTATAATATCGTCCCTTTAATTTTATCAACTTGTTCTTTACTATTTTATAACTTTTCTTATCGAAATAATAATAAGATTTTCCGACTTTTTTCAGTCCTTTCTGTAATATCCCATTCTTACTATAATATTTCGTTTTGCTATATTTAAAGATTCCTGTTTTGCTATATAACTCCCCATTCACAATATAATATTTTTTATTATTATATGTAATAATTCCAGACTTTCTATATCCGTTTTTATCAACAAAATACTTTTTACCATCTACTCTAATAAAGCCATAAGAAGCATATTTTCCATTGCTATATCTATATTTATAACCTTTATTCATTTTTACCCAGCCCGGTTTTATTGTTTCTTCCGGCTTCGTTGTTATCTCTTCCGATTTCGTTGTTGTCTCTTCTGTCTGTACTGTTGTTTCTCCATTTTCTACAGTTGTTTCTGCCTGGTCCGCTTTTACATTTTGCTGTCCCAACAGAACAAATACTGCTATAACAAGCATTCCTAATAATGTACTTATTTTTTTCATTTTCTTCTCCTCGTTGTTATGTAATTATAGTTTTTCACGTATCATTAAAATGCATGAAACAATCAATAATAGACAAGAAATCCATATTGCTTTAAATCCTAAGTGTATTGTCAGAATACCTCCGAGACCTGCACCTATGGCAAATACAAATATAATTCCATAATAATACATTGTTTTTCGTAAGGCTTCTTTACTTCTGCTCCTTATGTATACAGATAAACTTTCTGTTCCACTCCTCAGATTTCCAATACACATGGTACTGGCATATCCATATCCCCTGACCTTGCGAAACGACTGAACCTGCATAGAGCATGTAAAAGAAACTAGCATTGTAGCAATCATATTCCATTTTGAAGGCATAAATCCCACTGAAAATAATATAACGACTTCAAATAATACTACTATCTGTCTCCAATGAATTCTTTTTGCACTCTTATATCTGCTTTGAATTTGTTCAGCTACTAAGACACCTAACGCAAATGCAATAATTGGTAATAAATAACTCAGAGCTGTTCGCCATTTTCCCATCATTAAATGCTGGCTCATTAAAACTACATTTCCTGTCTGAGCATTTGAAAAAACTTCATCTCTGATATTATATGTGTATGCGTCCTGAAATCCACCGGATAATGCCAATATGATACTAACTATCAATGTTTCTGAAGTCTGCATTTTTGTTTTCTCTTTTTGCAACATGTTACTTATCATTGATAACCACCTTTTTCCTCTGTTAGTATACTCCTTGTTACATTTCAAATCAAGAAAAAGGATGCAGAAAATTTTAATCTTTTACCTGCCTTTCTTTCATTCTTCTCCAATTAAAAAAACCGTACATATCATTGACAAAAAACATAACAAAACACACTATCATTGGAAGATAAGAAATATTTTCCAGAGAAGCCATGATACTACTGACATTATTGCAATAGGCATTGTCATTCCTAAATATGTTATCATTTCCCCATAGTACTGAAATGTATAAGAAATGACTGCATACAATATACTAAATGCTACGGTTAACACCTGCCCTGTAACATCTCCTTTTGATACAAATATTAATGCGGTCACACCTACCAAGGATGCAGCCAATGTAAGATAATCGCTTGTGCTGCCTATTAGAAAAGAACCTGTTACAACTAATAAAGAAAACACCCCCTGTACATCTTCAAAGACCTAACGATGTACAACGAGTGTCTTCACTCACTACCCGGTGGCAGTTTTCTATTTACTTAGAAAGAGTATAACATGCCCCTTTCTAAATTTCAATTATGACTATATGAATTTGTATTACACTTTTATTCCAATCTATGCTATACTGATTAAGTAAAAGAAATAATATAGTTGCAGAGTATCATTGGTATTAGTTAATTGTATTATCACTTATGTACAAAAAACTAATATACAATGATTTTTTTATACATTTGTGTCTTCTTTTTCAATAATTTAAGGAGGTACTAAAATGAGTACAGGTAAAGTAAAATGGTTTAATTCACAAAAGGGATATGGTTTCATCACAATTGATGATACAAAGGAAGACATCTTTGTTCATTACTCAGCTATTGAAACAGCAGGATTTAAGTCTTTAGAGGAAGGACAAAGTGTAAGTTTTGAAACAACTGAAGGTAAATCTGGTCCTCAGGCTGCCTGCGTGACAGTTCTCTAAATCGATATAAATCATTTAAAACAAATGCTCCTGATTTTGCTCAGGAGCATTTGTTTTATGCTCAAAAGTTATTTCCATCTCTTTTTTATTTTCATATAATATATCACTCCAACTGCATCTGCCAGAAACCATCCAATAGGAATGGCTGCCCAGATTCCTGTTACTCCAATCCATGTAACTCCTGAAAGAATATAAGCTAAAACCACTCTGGTTCCTAACGAACAAATCGTAAGAATGACGGACATTCCAGGTTTTTCAATTGCACGATAATATCCGTAAAGCATAAACAATAGTCCTATTCCAAAATAAAACACAGCTTCTATTCTTAAATATGTTACTCCTGTCTGTACCACCTCCATATTTTGAGATTCCACAAAAATATTCATCAATGGCTTTGCAAATATGCATACAATAAAACTAATAATTGTACAGAACAAAAATACGCAGACAACGGAACTTCTAATTCCTTTCTTTATACGCTCTTTTTTACCGGCACCATAATTCTGTGCAACAAAAGTAGAAAACGCATTCCCAAAATCCTGTACCGGCATATATGCAAGCGTGTCTATTTTTACTGCTGCCGCAAACGCTGCCATAACCACCGTACCAAAACTATTAACCAATCCCTGTATCATGAGAATTCCAAAATTCATTACTGACTGTTGAAGGCATGTTAAAAAAGATAGGTTAAAAATATCTTTTAATATCCCTATATCCCACTTCATATGCACTCTTTTTATGCGAAGAATTGGAAATCGAATATAATAATATACCGTTATTCCTATTGCTGATATAAACTGTGCAATTACTGTGGCAGCCGCTGCTCCTGAAACGCCCCAGTGAAATATCATAACAAACACAATATCTAATACAATATTTAAAACAACCGACACACCTAAAAATACTAATGGTATCACTGAATTTCCAACTGCACGCAATAAATTCGCAAAAAAATTATAAAGGAATGTTGCTGTAATTCCTATAAAAACAACGAAAAGATATTCCCTCATCAGTCTGTGAATTTCTGTCGGCACCTGCAATATATTTATTATCCAGTCAACACATAAGAATACAAAAATGTTTAATACAATTGTCAATATTCCCACGAGAAAAAAGGACTGAAAAATCCCTCTTCTAAGAGTTTCATAGTCCTTTTTTCCAAACTGAATCGCAAAATAAGCACTGCTTCCCATGCAAAGTCCAATAAGAATGGACGTCAGAAATGTCATAAGTGTATACGAAGAACCTACTGCTGCTAATGCATCTGTTCCAAGATACCTTCCTACAATCAAAGTATCTGCCACATTATAAAACTGTTGTAGAACATTTCCAAACATTAAAGGAAGAGCAAATCTCAATAATTTTGTTGTAATTTTCCCTGTCGTTAAATCAACATTCATCCTGCTGTGTTTCTTTCCACAAAAATATTTTTCTAATATTATCTTGTGCTTATTCTACCATATGTTTTTATTCTTTTCTAACCTTAATATTATTTATTTTTTTCATCCCGTTCTTTTACTAGTGATTCGACCAATCGTTGTACATTATCCAAGCAGGTACCACATACCGTTCCAGCACCAGTCTCCATCTGTACTTCCTCTAATGTGCTTGCGCCATTATCTACTGCTTCTTTAATCATACCGTTGGTAACATTCATACAGTAACATACAACCATATCCCAATCCATACTCTTATTCCTCCTCTTTTATGTTAGGATTTGCAGATTAGGGGATTTTTATTCTTCATCTATTTTAAAAATTATTCATCAAGTTCTTTTCCATCTGCTCTAAATAATAACATCTTTCTCTTTTCATGATTGCATACGCATTTTACATAGAGGGCTTCTACTGTTCAGGACTTCTCTGTATATCTCGTATATGTGATAATTTCATCCCCTACAAACCAAATCTATAAATCCAAACTATTCTCTTTTTTCAAAAACTCTCTTATGCCCATTGTTGTAATTCCCATATCATCCCTTTTTAGCTTAATATAATTCCCTACAATCACGATTTTCTTAAAGGAATCAGGAATGTTGAGTAACGGTCGCTCCTCCTGTATCTTCTTTGCCTCATCCGGAATAGAAAAAGCAGACTGTATATAATACTTATTATTGCCCCTATATGCAATAAAGTCTACTTCTAGCTGTTTGCGTACACGTTTTCCGCCATCATCCTCACGAATTTCAACAAGTCCAACATCCACAGAATATCCTCTTCTTTTCAATTCATTATAGATAATATTTTCCATGAGATGAGTTTCCTCTATTTGTCTGAACCCTAGTCGCGCATTTCTAAGACCAGGATCCACAAAATAAATTTTATTCGGTGTATTGATATATTTCTTTCCTTTTATGTCATATCGGACAGCTATATCAATCAAAAAGGCCTCTTTCAGATAATCCAGATATTTTTTAATTGTTTTATCTGTAATTTCACTTCCTTCTACAGTTCTAAACGTGTTTTCTAACTTCTTTGGATTTGTAAGTGAACCAATCGACGAAGCAATAATATTAACTAACTCCTCTAATTCTTCTGTATTTCTAATACCATTATGCTCAATCAAATCTTTTATATATGTTTCTTTAAACAAATCTGTTAAGTATTTACTTTTCTGCTCATAAGTCTGCATTGATAAAATTCTTGGCAAACCACCAAAAGTCATATATTCTATCCAAGCATCTTCTTCTGTTCCATCAAACACTGTAATAAACTCTGCAAACGAGAGTGGATATACTCTTATTTCATCTCCTCTTCCTCGAAATTCTGTCAAAATATCAGAAGAAAGGAATCTTGAATTACTGCCTGTTACATAGATGTCTACATTCTCTATGCGCAATAAACTGTTCAAAACTTCATGAAAGCGATCCACAAACTGAATTTCGTCTAAAAGTACATAATATTGTTCTTCATCTGTCAATAAGCTCTTGATATATTCATAGAGCGCATGTGGTTCTCTTAATTCCTCATTC
>CANPET010000047.1 GCA_947573465.1 uncultured Eubacterium sp. | reverse complement strand
TGTACAATTTATTACAATTTTTTTAAAATATTAAAAAAATATAAAATCACTTAAGAAATATATTGAAAAACTCAAACAATATGATATAATCTAAATATCTATAAACATATCGGGGAAATATATATATCACGAAGGCATAACTTGACAATATTTTTAGTTGAGTTTCCCCTAGAATGTTTGCTTTTGTGTTATGTAAAAGTAAACGGCCTATGGAAGAAGAAAAACTTGGATACTTCTTTGATTTTCTTCCCATAGGCTATCTTATGTGTTATGATATCAATTAGTGCGAAAAACAAAAGGAGGAAGCTCTTATGAAGAGAAATTTAAAAGTGATGTTGCTGGTGGCAGTGATGACTTTTACTATAGTATTAACAAGTGGTTGTGATTTATTTATCAAAACAAATGATGGAAAAGTTGATTTGAAGTGGTATATGGGATTGACTTATGAAGATAATTCCGGTAATGATATTGAATATAAGACATCAGTTGGAAGTCGGGTAATCGCAGTAGCATTAGAGCATGAATATAGTAAAGATTATGCAATTATGAAGGATGTGGATGCATATATTAACATAAATACAATTAAAGAAAATATTGATAAGAGATTTTATTGGGATAAAAAAGAAAAGAAACTGTTATTTACAGATGCAAAAACTGTGTATACTGTAGGAGAAGGAGAGACAGTTATACATTCCGATACAGATGAAAATGTAGGATATACAGTTTTTTTGACAGAGAATAATAAATGCTATGTGAATATTAAATTCGTTGAAAAGTTTATTGATTTAAAATATACAGTCACAAAGGGCGATGAAAAAACACCGGTTATTATTAATCTGAAATATAAAAGTGGAGAAAAAACAGTATTTAAGACAGATAGTGATATAGAGATGCGTACCAAAGGAGACTATCAGAATCTTATTGTCACAGAGATTCCGGAAGATACAGAAGTTACCTTAATTGAAAAAGGGAAAAACTGGAATAAAGTAAAAACAGATAGTGGCTTTATTGGATATATTCCAGTAAAAGAATTGGTGGACGAAAAGACTAAAAAGACCGAATATAAAAATGATGATGCCGAGTATACGCATGTTACTTTGGATAAAAAGGTAAGTCTGGCTTGGAATCAGGTATATAATCAGAATGCAAATAATAATCTGGATGATTTGTTAAAGAATACAAAGGGAATTAATGTCATTTCTCCTACATGGTTTTCTTTGATGGATAAAAGAGGAAATTTATCCACATTGGCAGATTTGAATTATGTAGAAAAAGCGCATAAGAAGAATATTCAGGTGTGGGCATTATTTAATGATTTTACAGACAAGAAACTTACAAAGACAGTTCTGACTTCTACAGAGTTGAGACAAAGATTTGTAAGAAACATTATGTACTATGTGGATAGTTTTGATTTAGATGGCATTAATATTGATTTTGAATATATTTCAAAAGATATTGCCGATGATTATATGCAGTTCTTAAGAGAACTTTCCATAGAATGTAGAAAGACAGGAACAATACTTTCCATTGATAATTATGCACCTTCTGAGTGGAGTGGGTACTTTGATAGAGAGCAGCAGTTGAAATTAGCAGATTATATTATGATTATGAATTATGATGAGCATACTTCCGGTAGTGAAAAGGCTGGTTCTGTTTCTTCAATGACATATGCAGAAAAATCTATCAAAGATACAATCAAAGAGGCAAAGGATGCATCAAGAATCATTAACGGAATGCCATTTTACACAAGAGTGTGGAAAGAAACTCCGCAGGACGATGGTGATGGAACAGGCACTTTAATTGAAGATGCTGTAAATGGAAATTATTATTTGTCAACAGAAGCTGTCAATATGGAAACAGCAGAAAAGGCATATAAAGAGGCAGGGGTGAAACCTGTATTTGATAAGACCACAGGCCAGAATTTTGTAACGTATTCTAAAGGAAAATCAACTTATTCTATTTGGTTAGAAGATGAAACTTCTGTGAAAGCCAGATTAGAGTTGATGAATAAATATAAGATGGGAGGCGTCGCATATTGGGCGCTTGGTCAGGAGAAGGACAGCATCTGGAAAGTAATTTCGAAGTACTTTAAGTAAGGAATAGTTATGAAAGAAAAATACATGCGTCAGGCAATTGCACAGGCGAGGAAGGCTGCGTCAATTGGAGAGGTTCCAATCGGTTGTGTAATTGTATATCAGGACAAAATTATCGGGCGTGGCTATAATAGGAGAATGACAGATAAAAATACCTTGTCTCATGCAGAGTTAAATGCCATCAAAAAAGCCAGTAAAAAATTAGATGACTGGAGACTGGATGATTGCGAATTGTATGTTACGACAGAACCTTGTCAGATGTGTGCCGGGGCAATCGTTCAGGCGAGAATAAAGAAGGTTTATATTGGCTGTATGAATCCAAAGGCGGGCTGTGCCGGCTCCATTATGAATTTATTGCAGGTTGACCAATTTAATCATCAAGTAGAGATAGAAAAAGGAATTTTAGAAGAGGAATGCAGTAGTCTTTTAAAAGATTTTTTTAGAAAATTGAGAAATCACAGTTGACAAAGAAAAGGCAGTAAGGTATGCTTACAGTCGATTATAAATATGTTTTAACACTTCCGTGCAGCTGGGGAATTAGCGGAGCCCTGTACCTGCAATCCGCTACAGCAGGGGTGATGATTTGCCTCGGGTTTATTCTGTAGGGCTGCCCTTTATAAGTGGTGTTGACGTCTGGGTCTTATGCAACAGAATCCTGTGAACCGTGTCAAGTCAGGAATGAAGCAGCACTAAGCAGATCATTTTGTGTGACATGAGGAAGCCTAGACCGAGCTAACTGTAAAGGTAACGCTTATGGAATATTCACAAAGCAAATCGCACGGATAAAAATATACACAATGGCAATGAGCCATGTATAAAAGAAAAAGAGTTTACACATTTGTGCTTGCACAAAAATGTGTGAAGTCTTTTTCTTTTGTATAAGGCGAAGCCTGTGACCGAGACGAAACGAAGAGAAGTCGAGGTACACAAGGCTCATTGCCATTGTGTAAGGAATGAAATAATAGGAAATTAAAAAAATCACTATCGTTTGTGCAGAAATCACTATCGTTTAGGGAAATTAAAAAGTCGAGGTACGATGAAACCTCGGCTTTTTGGTGCTTTAGGAAACTTAGTTGACAAAGTAAAAACGTTGAGTTATGTTTACATTCGGTTTTAATCCTAATCTAGTATGAGGAATAAAAGAGAGGGTATTTCGATTTGATACGCCAGGAGGCAAAAATGAATTTTAGAAATAAAAAAGAAAAACAATTAGATATGTTAAATGGTTCTCTTGTGGACAAGATTATTTTATTCGCATTGCCTTTAGCAGCCAGCAGTATATTGCAACAATTATTTAATTCAGCCGATGTTGCTGTCGTTGGGAGATTTGCGGGAAGTGAGGCATTAGCTGCAGTAGGAGCGAACGGAGCAGTAATAAATTTGTTGGTAAATTTATTTGTAGGATTATCCGTAGGAGCAAATGTTGTTATCTCTACATTTATTGGAAAAGGGAATGAAAAATCAATTAAGAAAGCAGTACATACAGCAATTGTTGTGGCACTTATAAGTGGAGTGTGCCTGACTGTAATTGGAGTTACATTTGCAAGAGTGATTTTATCAGCAATGTCTACTCCTGCTAACATTCTGAATTTAGCGGTAAGGTATTTAAGAATATATTTTTCCGGGATGCCTTTTATTATGTTATATAATTTTGCGTCTTCAATTTTTCGGAGCAAGGGAGATACAAAAAGACCATTAATTGCATTGGCGATTTCGGGAGTGATAAATGTATTATTAAATCTTTTTTTTGTAGTCGTTTTGGGTATGAATGTAGAAGGGGTAGCAATTGCAACAGTGGTATCCAATATGATTAGTTCATCAATATTGATATACTGGCTTGCAAAAGAGGAAGGTGCTTTCCATCTGGAAATAAAACAATTAAGAATAGATTTCAATATCGTAAAAAGTATGGCAAAGATTGGTGTACCTGCTGGTGTTCAGGGAATGGTATTCTCTTTTTCTAATGTTATTATCCAGTCAGCATTGAATCAATTAGGTTCTATAGCAGTGGCTGCTTCCGCGGCGGCATTGAATTATGAATATTTTGCATTTTTTATCCTAAGTTCTTTTAGTCAGGCTGCGGTTACATTTATTAGTCAGAATTTTGGCGCTGACAAAAAAGACAGGTGTAAAAGGGTTGTAAAAACATGCTGGTTACTAGGAGCAGTGTCGACGTTTACAGTGTGCGCAATATTTATTATTTTTTCACATCCTTTGGTAGGAATTTTTACACAGGATAATGTAGTAGCAAATCTGGCAGTAGTAAGACTAAAATATGTTTTAAGTTTTTATCTGGTAAATATGACAATCGAGGTATTATCAGGATGTATGCGAGGCTTGGGATATTCTTTTGTGCCAGCCAGTATTTGTGTGTTAGGAATATGCGGTGTACGTATTTTATGGATATTTACAGCATTTCAAAAAATAGCTACGTTTGAAGGATTGATGTTGGTTTACCCTATCAGCTGGTTAATTACGATGACGGCAGTAGTGCTATCTTATTTTGTTGTAAGAAAGAAAGTTGGATTATAAAGTTATAAAAAAGAAAACTGCACCTTGTACGAGGTGCAGTTTTATTATATAATAAATCCAAAGGTTTAAAAGGGCTTATTGTGGCCAAAATCTAAATAGAAGTACACTTGGAAAGGAGCAGACATGTCTTATACAGCACTGTACAGAAAGTTTCGACCATCTACTTTTGACGAAGTAAAAGGGCAGGACCATATCGTACAAACATTAAAGAATCAGATTAATGCAAACAGAATAGGACATGCTTATCTTTTCTGTGGGACAAGGGGAACAGGAAAAACCAGTGTCGCAAAGATTTTTGCAAAGGCGGTGAACTGTGAGCATCCGGTGGATGGAAGCCCTTGTAATGAGTGTGATGTATGTAAGGGCATCAATACAGGTAGTTTTATGAATGTGATTGAGATTGATGCCGCATCCAACAATGGTGTAGATAATATTCGTCAGATAAGGGATGAGATTCAGTACACACCGTCTAGTGGTAAGTATACAGTTTATATCATTGATGAAGTGCATATGCTATCTATTGGTGCTTTTAATGCTTTGCTGAAAACGTTAGAGGAACCACCATCATATGTATTATTTATTCTTGCTACAACAGAACCCCATAAGATTCCGATTACCATATTGTCCAGATGTCAGAGATATGATTTTAAAAGAATCTCTATTGATACGATTGCGGGCAGATTGATGGAACTTATGGAAAAAGAGAATATAGAAGTGGAAGAAAAGGCTATCCGCTATGTGGCAAAGGCAGCAGATGGTTCTATGCGAGATGCGTTAAGTCTGTTAGATCAATGTATTGCATTTTATCTGGGACAGAAGTTGACCTATGATAACGTATTGGAGGTTTTAGGTGCAGTAGATAATGAAATATTCAGCCAGTTGACCAGAAGTGTTATTGAAGGGGATGTAGTTGGATGTATTCATGTGTTAGATGAAATGGTTATGCAGGGAAGAGAATTAGGACAGTTTGTGAACGACTTTATCTGGTATCTGCGTAATTTAATGCTGATTAAGACTTCTGAGAATGCTTCCGATGTCATTGATGCATCAACAGAAAGGATTCAGGCTTTAAAAGAAGAAGCTCAAATGGTTGATACAGACACTATTATGAGATATATTCGAATTTTTTCAGAACTGTCCAGTCAGATGAAATATTCTTCCCAGAAGAGAGTGTTAATTGAGATTGCTTTGATAAAGCTGACGAAACCTGCTATGGAGAACGACATTGGTTCGTTGAATAACAGAATGACAATTGTGGAAAAGAAAATAGAAAGTGGAGACATTGTGACGACTGTAGCAGTCGGTGGTGAAGCAAAGAAAGAACAGCCAAAGCCGAAAAAAGTTTTTGCAAAGCCTGTTCCTGCGGATATACAGGAAGTGGTAAATAATTGGGGAAGAATTAAAAGACATATTTCAAATCCATACAAAACATATTTGGAAAATGCCAGATTCAGTGTAAAAGGAGAGGATACATTGCTGATTGTGTTTGCTCCGGGCTCTATTGGTTATGAAGGAAGTAATAAACCTGAGGTTATAGAGATGCTTACGAATCTGATTAGCGAGGAGATTGAAAAACAGGTTAAGGTTGAAATGACGATTCTGGAAAATAATCAAAACTTTGGAGATTATTTTATGGAAGTAGTTTCTAAAATAAATATGGAAGTAGAAGAGGAGGACTTTTAAAATGGCAAGAAGAGGAGGATTTCCGGGAGGAATGCCGGGAAATATGAATAATATAATGAAACAGGCACAGAAGATGCAGAAACAGATGGAAGAAGCACAGGCTGAATTAGAAGAAGCTGTGTACACTGCAACTGCAGGTGGTGGTGCTGTGGAGGTTACTATTTCAGGCAAGAAGGAGATTACAAGCATTAAATTTGAACCTGAAGTTGTTGATCCGGATGATATTGAAATGTTAGAGGACTTAACAATGGCAGCAGTTAACGAAGCAATTAGAAAGATGGAAGACATCTCTACAGAGAAAATGTCTAAGATAACCGGAGGAATGGGTGGTTTATTCTAATGGATTACTATAGTGGTTACATTACAAAGTTAATCGAAGAATTGTCAGGCCTTCCGGGTGTTGGAGCAAAGACAGCAGGAAGATTGGCTTTTCATATACTTGATATGCCCAGTGAACAGGTACAGGATTTGGCGAATGCTATGGTGAACGCCAAAAGTAATGTGAAATATTGTAATACATGTTGTACTTTAACGGACCAGGATATCTGCCCTATATGCAGCAGCAATCAGAGAGACCATAAAACGATTATGGTTGTGGAGACAACAAAAGATATGGCAGCATATGAAAAAGTAGGAGAGTACAATGGTGTTTATCACGTACTGCATGGAGCAATTAATCCTATGGCAGGAATTGGGCAGAATGATATCAAACTGAAGGAATTGTTTCAGCGGTTGAAAGATGATGTTGACGAGGTTATTATTGCCACAAATTCCAGTGTAGAAGGTGAGGCTACTGCAATGTATATCAGCAAAGTAGTAAAGCCTTTAGGAATTAAAGTTACCAGAATTGCCAGCGGCGTTCCGGTAGGCGGTGATTTAGAATGTATAGATAATGTCACATTGCTCAGGGCATTGGAAGGCCGTGTGACAGTATAAGAAACGTCAGGGTAAGGATATAAAGAGGTATTCAAATGGATAAGAATGAACAGTTACTAAAAATGGAAGAGCTGAGAAGCGCAATGCGTAATCGGGAGTTTGACAAAGCGGCAGAAATTGCTGATTCTTTGGAATTGAAAAAGATTAAAGATAACAATTTTTTAAGTGTTGTTGCGGATGCTTATGAGAGAACAAGGAATTATGAGGATGCAAAAAAGGCATTGGAACTGGCATATGAGAACACGAATGCCGGAAGATTGATAGCATTTAAGTTGTGTCTTATTTCTGTAAAAATGAAAGATTTTGAAGAGGCGAAAAATTATTATGATGATTTTATAGAGATGGCACCTCGTGATACAGCCAGATACATATTAAAATACAGAATGTCTAAGGCGCAGGGAAAATCAATAGAAGAGTTGATTTCCATATTGGAAGAATATGTGAATCTGGATATGGAAGAAAAATGGGCGTATGAACTGGCAAAATTGTACCATAAAGCCGGAGAGACAGAAAAATGCGTAGATATTTGTGATGAAATCAGTCTATGGTTTTCAGAGGGAAAATATGTTAATAAAGCAATGGAACTAAAGAGCAGGCATGCAACACTAACAGCTTCCCAGCAGGAGAAATATGACGAAAACCAGATGCGTCAGGAAGAAAAATTAGAGAATGCTGAAGTAAAGGAAATTCAGCTAGAAGAAAAAAATCAAGAGATAAAGGAAGAAACAAAGAAACAGAAGAGAAGACCATTTGAAATAAATCCAGATATGATAACTGGAGAAGTACTACCTGATGAAACAAAAGAACAGAGTGAAAATAAGATAAGTGGTGATATGGAAGAGATTGTGCTTCCGGAAGAGATTGAAGAGAGTGTTGTGGAAGAAGTGAAACATGCCGGTGAACATATGATGGAAAATGAGCAGCCGGAAAACAGTTCTGATGACAACACAGCAGATGAGACAGTTAGTGAAAAAGATGAAGCTGCAGAAGAACCGGAAGATATACTTCCACAGACAGAAAAACTGACTGGAATTAAGGATGTCAGTGACATACTGAAACAACTCCAGGAAAGAGGTATTCTGAAAGCAGAAACGGTACAGCAGGCAGTGGACATTATAGATGAAGCCAGTGCAGTGAAAGATACAAGTGAAACAGAAGAAAAAACAGTTGAAAGAAAAAATGTATTCAAGGAAAAGACAGATGCTGTAGAGCAGAGTGATAACGAAGAAGTTATATTTGATGACAGTGATATTATTGACGAAGAAGAGTTAAAAACAGAAGAAGAAAAAAAGGTCACTCCGATTGTAAATGAATCAGATGATATGGGAAGTACTCGTATTTTTGATAAAGTTCAGACAATTGAGAACGGCGATATTGTAGAACAACCGAAAGTAAGCAAAGTTGTAAAACCTCCTGTTCAGGAAATAAAAGAGGATGCCATACCGGTTCATGGAAATACAGGAGATATTCCAATACTTGACTTGGACTTTGAGGCACCAAAGAGAGATGACAGTAATGATATCGGTCAAAAAAATATGTACGAAAACATTGCAGCAAACTCTGATTTGGGATATAAGACAGATAAACTTCCTACAAGAGAAGAACTACAGGCAGCCATAAAAAAAGCTGAGGAAGCAGTTGCAAACAAAGAAGCAGAAAATGTTGATGACAATGCTCCAAAAGAGGATGTGCCGAATGTCAGAGTTAAGGAAAATCCAAGTTCAAAAATTGAAGTAATATCAGGTGCAGGAATCGTAGATGAAGGAGAAGTTAAGCAGAGCGAAATGACCTCAGAGATTGTGGATGATAAAAAAGCAGATACATTATCTACTGATGAGGCAAAGGCTGATGATAGTCAGCAGAGCGAAAGTCCTGCTGATATGAAGATTGAAGTTGGAAATGCAGCAATACAGCATAACGATATAATGGAGAGTGTTTCAGATACAGAGAGTCACAATGAAAAAAAGGAGACTGTTATCAGAGAAGATATTTTATCTGAGGCAGAGCTTACAGAGTTTAGAAATTATTTGAATGTAGAAGGTTTTGAATCAAATATCCGTGAAGTATTACAGGAACTGATTGTGAATTATACACCAAATGGAAAATCGGATGAAGGTAATGTAATCATCATGGGTGATGAAAAGACTGGAAAGACAACTTTGGCGATTGAACTGGTGAAACTGGTAAACCGAAAACGTGGAAGACGGAATCGAAGACTGGCAAAGGTTGATGCAGGTGCATTAAACAGAAAAGGCTTCCGATATGCAATTAACAAATTGGTAGGAAGTGATTTGATTGTAGAAAATGCAGATCAGTTAGGAAAGATGACAGTCAGTGAATTAATTGATGCATCCGGTATGTTTACGGATGATATGTTAATTGTTCTAGAAGGAAATATCGAAGGAATGGAAACTTTGATGAAAGAATCTCCACGATTGGAGAGTGTGTTCAATCATGTAGTTCGCATTAAGGAATATGATATTAAGGAATGGGTGGAATACGGAAAACAGTATGCTCTTGCAAGGGGCTATAGTGTGGATGAATTAGCGAACTTAGCATTCTACAAAGCTATTGACGATTTCTTTGGTGCAAATAAAGGAATCGGGCAGTTAGATGTAGAAGGAATTATAGATAAAGCGATTGATAAATCCGGCAGAATCAGTAGAAAAGTCAAAGGAATTTTTGGCTCAAAAACAGATGATGAGGGATTAATCGTTTTACAGGAATCAGATTTTGATATTTAAAGTAAGAAAGGAAGAAACAATGGAGAATTTACAACTTGCAAAAATTGCCAACGAAGTGAGAAAAAACATTGTGACAGCATT
>CANPET010000046.1 GCA_947573465.1 uncultured Eubacterium sp. | reverse complement strand
CTGAATTCCTGTGACTATCAGAGCCACTGCTACTGCCAATGATAAAATTCTTTTTAACATAATATCTTTTTCCTTTCTTTTCCCTAAACATTTTTATTAATGCATTTTTCTGCATACTAAACTTATTTTATTCTATCATAATATTTATTTTAGACAACATTTCCTAAAATTTGACCCCCTATTCTAAAAAATGAGGTAGCATAATTTGAAATATGCTACCTCACTTTAATAGTTTTGAATTAACTATTTTTTAATTTTTACTTTTTTGCCTTTACTCCATTTACCATAATACTTTCTTCCGGCAACAACTCTGACCGCTCTTGCCTTTACATAATAATTTTTTGATTTCTTTATCTTCTTGAGTTTTATAGTAAATTTCGCCTTTTTGACCATCTTTGTAATGGTTATTTTCTTCTTGTTTTTAAATCCTTTCTTAATAGAAACCTTAACCTGATAAGAAGATGCACCTTTAATCTTTTTAAGAATTAGTTTTATCTTCTTTGCCGTTTTTTTCTTGAATGCTTTCTTAACTTTTGTCTTTCCTACAGTCACCTTAGTTGTAACTTTCTGATTCGTTGTTACTTTACTATTATCTGATGTTGTAGTTTTTTGTTCAGAAACTGTTGTAGTTTCCTTATTATTACTTGTTGCATCAGGTGTGGTTACTATCGGTGTATCATTTTCATCTGTAGTTATCTGTGGAGTTGTATCCTTTTCACCAGTCGTTGCATCTGATGTACTCTGTTGTGGTACTGTTGTAACCGGAGGTGTTGTTGGAACAGGAGTTGTAGTAGGTACCGGCGTTGTAGTAGGTACCGGAGTCGTCGTCGGCGCCTGTTCTACAGTAACATCCTGTGTTACACCCTTAGATTCAATTCCACCTAACATGGCAGTTACCTTAACCGTATGTTTACCTCCATCGATTCCATTATATGTATAAGTACCTGCCTGGACATTCATGCCCTTAATAACACCATCTACATATACATTATATAATTGACTCGTTTCGCCATTAAAAGATACGGTTATCTTATTATACTCTGTTGATGAAACTGCAAGTCCTTCAGCCTCTTTTGGCATAAACGCCTCTGTTCCCATAACCGCAATTTCAGAAATCTGGTACCCCCAGTTTGCATTACCATTTGTCAGGTTAATCTGTACATACCGAACAGTATCTTTAGAATACTTTTCAGGTTCAAACTTATCTTCCAATGCCTCCTTATATGCAACATTTGTCTTATCAATTACTTTCTCGTAATTTACTCCATCTTCTGAGAACTGAATATTGTAAGCTGTAGCATTTGTATTATCTGCCTTAAATGCAATTAATACTTCATCAATTAAAGTCTTATCAACCTGACTTCCAAGATCCAGAGTAATCGTAGCTGTCTTAGAACCCCATGTTGTCTCAACACATCTGTCTGTGTTTGCAGAAATCTCTCCATCTGTCAACGTCTGAGGATCTTTGCTTCCTTCCTCGTGGTCTGTTTCTATTGCATCTACAGTAACCTTTGCTCCCTTGGATAAGTTTCTGACACTATTCACATATGGAACTAAAGAACCGTCATCTACAGTTACCTCTTTTGTAATGCCTTCTGATGTCAAACCATTATAGAAAGATACTACTTTTACTTTATGTGTTCCGGCTGCCACTTCTTTAATCGTACCACTTCCTGCACTAATTAAATCTGTAACTTTGTTGCCATCTAAATATACTACATATTTATAATCATTCTGGTCATCACCAGCTGTAATTGTATAATCAATCTGACATATCTTTTCAGATGTCACTGTAAAATCTGCCGGATCTGCACAACGTTCAATCTCTACCGTCTTAGCATTCTGCTCTGTGCTAAGTACTGCCATTTCACAAACCTGAATGCCAAATCCCGCACTCTGCGGATAGTAAATCTTAACGTATCTGACAGCACCTGTCTGTCCTGAAACGTCTGCAATTACACAGTTCTGAGCATCCATATCCGCTGTTGTCACTTTATCTGACTTATAAACGGAAGTGAAATCCAATCCATTGGTTGAATATAGTATTTCATATGTTCTTCCCATGACTGTATCATTGTCAGCCTGATCTTTATATTGTACTAGAATCTGGTCAATTGTTGATGCATCATAAGTATCACCTAAATCAATAATCGCATAACACTCACCATTATAATTCCATCCGGTCTTTCCTAATGCCGCATGGTTGCCACCCGCTGTCAATGCACCGTCAGTAATATATGAAATGTTACCCTCTGCAATTCCCGGATAAGCTGTTACCGGTTTCTTAAGTGCAACATTGTATTTTGCACTTGCAGCCATCTCTGCATTCGATGCTGCCGGTCCTACCAACACTTCACATATTGCCGTAAACTTACCTACTTTAACAGTAATTGTAGCTGTTCCTTCTCCCTTTGCTGTAAGTGTTCCATTTTCGTTCACAGCGACAACATGTTCATTGGATGTTGTCCAGACAGCTGTTGTATCATCTGTAGTATCTGCCGGATGAATAACAAGTTTCATTGTCTCTGATGTCTTGTTTCTCATCTCCAATGCTGCCGGAATACTAATAGATGTAATATGGACTGGCTCTGTAACTGTCACATTACATGTTGCTGTCTTTCCACTGGCTGTTTTTGCAGTAATTACTGCCAATCCTGGATTTTTACCTGTAACGAGACCATTTGCACTGACTATTGCCACGGATTTATTACTGCTAGACCATGTTACACTCTCGTTTGTAATAGCAGAAAGTTGTACTGTTCTGTCAATCGCAATCTTTGCTGATGTCTTATTCAACGCTATCGTACCTGCGATTACGATACTAGATTCTGTTGGTTCTGAAAGCATCATACCTTTTCTATACGTTACTGCCCTTACAATTGTTGATTTGTTAATCGTAATTGGTGCTGTATAAGTCGGAGAATCCTCTGTTGGTGTCGTTCCATCCAATGTATACTTAATTTCAGCACCTTTCACTGTAGTTGACATTGTCACTGTCTGCGGACCATTATATGTTCCGCTAACCGGTGAAATTGTTGGGGCATTTGCCTGCACTGCTCCATATACTTCTAATTCAAAGATGGAATAGCCATATGCTGTTCCTCTGGAAACACCCTGCATTCTTACATAACGTGCTTCTGTAGCTGGGAAACTTGATGTAATTTCTCCTACACGTCCACTCTCTTTTGCTACTGTTGTCCATTCTTCTCCATCTACAGATGTCCAAATTTCATATTTTTCAGCATAAGCTGCTTCCCATGTAATTTTCACTGTATTGATTGTCTGAACTCTTCCAAGGTCAATATCAATATATTCATCATTGTTATCTTTTGCCTGCCATCTTGTTGTCATATCACCATCGATAGCATTTCCTGCTTTACTTGCATCATTTGCTTCTGATGAAGCTGTAGCCGTAGCACCAAGTGCTAAATTATCACTGCTCTGTACGACATCTCCATCAATCTGAATCGCTGCTGAACCATATGCAGAATCAATATAATTATCTTTCACAGCAATCGTCTTAATTGTTGTATCGCTGGATACTAAGAACTTTCCTGTATAGACTTTTGACTCTGTTGTCGGAACTGTTCCATCCGTTGTATAGTAAATCTTTGCTCCACTCTCAGCTGTTGAAAGTTCTACAATCTGAGTATCTTCAAATTTCTTTGTTCCCGTAACATTGTTTGTTACCTGTCCGCCTGCTAATGAAGTAGCCTTAATAACCGGTGTTGCAACCTGTGTCAAATCAAATTTCTTTGCTGTATCAATCTTAAATGCAACTGTAGCCATCGAACCGACTTTTGCTGTTCCTGCTACTGTTCCGTCTGCTTTCTTGATTGTAACAGTCTGTGTTGTTGCTGTCGGATTCCAAACCTCTGCTGTATAAGTTGTTTTATTTCCTTCGTCTTTTCTATAAACAGAACCTTGAATATTTCCAACAACCGAGTAATCATTTGTACGGTATCCCAACTGATCCATCGCTGCAATAAACCAGAGAGTATTTGCTCTATCTTCTGTCTGCACTTTTGCTACATTTGCCTCAAATTTTTCATAAGCTCTCTGTGCATTTGTCTGTGAAAGGAACGGCCATGTAATATGCTGCCATCCATTATCCGGAGTAACATACTTATCCGGATCATGCCATGTGTCAGCCTCCTCCTGTTTTCCTTCTGCCACCAGCTGGTCATATATTCTTCTCTCTATGTTTTGTGCATAAACCGTATCATCTTCTAATCCCTGATAAATCTTTGCACATTTTTCCTGATTCATACCATAGTTTGTAAGATACTCTGAAATCGGAAGCCACTGAATACCATATACATATACCGGCTGTCCACCAAAATATGTGCCATATCCCATAGATGCACCATAAATCTGTCCTGTTGCCTGGAATGGATATTCCGGCAGCCAGTTATCTTCATCATAGTCAAACCAGTACTGTTCTACTGCATCCATCTCAGTCGTAAATCCATAGGCACCGGCATCAATATATTTCTGATTTCCTGTAGCTTCACCCCAGAGATACATACCTACCCAGCTGAATAATGCCTCCGATGCAGATTCCTGATTGTTACCGGAATCACTATCTGCATATCCACCAGCCCATGAATGTCCGGTATATTGATCAAATGCTCTGAATTTGCAGAACATATTCCCGTCATCTTCCGGTTCTAATGGATCTGCATAATCTCTTACAAGCAGCTCTACCATGTCTTTATAATCATTGTAGAAATCCTTGTCATATGCCGCTAGAACAGCAGCACCAAACATGAAATAACCATATGTAAAATGATGGTCACAGATAGCCGCATTCGCTCCATACGCACTGTCTGGATAATATAATGTTCCCCAGTCTTTATTATATATCAAGTAGCATCTGTCATCTCCACCATCATAGTTAAACCAGTCAACCATAATGCTCTTTAATTTTGCTAATATCTGCTCTTTAACTTCTGTCTCTCCTAACTGATCTGCCATAATTGCACTGATAGCTAATGGATGAACATTTTTTCCTTCCCAGTATGCATCTGATACCGGTGCTGTATTTAATTTTGATGCAACGACCTGATTTAAGTAATCAATCATTTCACTGCTGTTAAACATTTCACTGTCCGGTTTTGCAAATGTTGGAAGAAGTCCTGAGAACTGCTGTGTTGTCTCAAACTTATTTGCCCAAATAGACTTCATATTTCCACGAACTGATGTGTAAGTAGCAGCCGGATTATTTGCTGCACTGGAATGTTTCCACTGATGTGGGAATAAACAATGCATTGTCACATTGGAAAATCCACTTCTCATTACCTTTGTAGTTGCTGTATATGTTGTTATAATTTTTGAATTGTCTTTATTATATGTATAGTCTACTGCTGTATCTGTCACAAATGCATAACCATGCTTATAATATGTATCAATATCTGTTTTCTTTGTCATTGCTGCTACAGACATATAATTATCTTTTGCTGATGGGAAAGTAACTTTAACCTTGTAGTTACCGGCAGCAATCATAACCTTAAACTCTGTTCCTACAGGAACGTTTACTTCAAAGTATGAGCCTTCATTTTTTGCCTTCGTATTTTCCTCATCAAATGATTTAAATCCAATATGATCTGTAACTATTGTGTCGCCTTTATTTACGAGAATCTGTTTTTCATTTCCATCAAAAAATTCTGTAATAGATGAACCACTAATAAATGCTACTGTATTATTGCAGAATTCATTGTAAATATAAGGAGAACCTTTAACGATAGTGGACTTCATCTGAAGAGCATCATCATCCATCAATCCTAACTGTACATGATAATCACCATGCGTCTCAACTCTGTCATAAGCTGTTGTACTATCAAGACTTTCCGGACTTATATAAAAGTCTCTTCCTGTCTCACTGCTCTGGTCTGTTCCCAAATCATTTTCTGTTCTGACGCCTACCCAGCCGGATGTTGCGAGTAATACTCCTAGTCCCTTCTTTGTAAAACTTGCTTTTAATGGTGTGGAACAAAGCAGATTGCTAAATGTCTGCACCATTGCTGAGGACCACCAGCTATTGGAATCAATTGGTGTTTTCATTGTTTCTTCATTAATAAACGTAGGAAGTTTATTCTTCTCATTATACATTTCTCCTGAAACATAAGAGCCTTTTCCATTAGAATTATTAATAATCTGTCTTGTCGGAAGATCAGCAACCGTCTCATTCTCCTTGCTGTCTCCTTCATTATATTTGTACACAGACAGTTCTGCGATACCAATACCGCTTCCACTTTCTACCTTTGTATATCCAAGTACTTTTACGTAACGGACATTTTGTCTGTATAATGTAAAATTATCTATTTTATATGCAAAGCCTCTTGTCACACGATGCACTGTTGTCCAGTTCTTATTATCTGATGACACCAATACATCATAAATCTTTCCTGCATCGGCATTCCAGTTAATAACGATTCTTCCAAGAGTATATGCCTGCCCTAAATCTACCGTAAGCCACTGGTCATCACCCTGATAAGATGTAAACACTGTGGATGTATTTCCATCAACTGCATTCTCCGGTTTCACATTGTTGTACGCATCCGGTTTGATATTACCTTCCTCGTCTTTCATCCACCATTCATCCCTTGTTCCCGAACATGTTACTGTTTTATTTAATGCAAGATTTTCACCATAATCTACAGGTGGTTTTGCAGAACCTCCTGTTCCAAATACCTGAAACTCGTATAAGGAACATCCATAAGCAATTGCTCTCTCTACGCATAACACCCTTACATATCTTGCCTTTGTTGCACTTAAATCTGCCTTATTGATAGTCTGTTTTAAATTCGCGCTGGAATCAACAACAACTCCATTGTCACCCTTGCTTCCTTCTGCAACATTTACTTCACAGATTCCGCTGCCCAGTTCTTCATTTGTGGCTGGATTAAAAGCAACTACTTTTAAAGTATGTTTTCCGGCACTTAACTTAATATTTCCCTGAGTACCGCCATGATTTGTAAATTTATAATTATCCGGCGCTACTGCAATCTGATCTCCATCATATACTTTATAATGTGCATCTTCAACTGAAGTCCAGTTTGCACTAATCTGGCCAAATCCATCTGTTAAACTATTTACAGTGTAGGAAACAGCCATATCGACATATTCACCCTTTTTCTTGCCCTTTGTATAAACTGTTGTCCAATTATCTTCATCATTTGAAAACTGAATCTCATAAGTTTTTGCATGGGCAGACTCCCAGTGAAGATAAATATGGTCAATATCTGCCTCTTTTCCAAGATCCACATACATCCACTCATTTTTGTCATCCTGTTTTGCCTGCCACCTTGTTCCCTCGTCACCATCTACTGCAAGTTCCGCTGCATCATTTCCGTTCTGGGAACTTGCATATACCGGTCTGCCATAGGAAAGGTTATATGGTTTCTCTATATCCGCCGCCTGAATGTCAAATAATTCACCCTGCGGGCAGACTGTTACAACCATAACTAACGTAAGCATAATTGATGTAACTTGTCTCATCATTTTAGACATAATACTCCCTCCAAATTTAATAATATATTTATATTATAATTTGTTTCATTTTGCCCCTCAACAATAAAAAAGTTTTTCCAGAAATTTGGTCAAAATAGATAAATCAGTTTGTCGTTTCTCCTTTTAAGTGACCCTTTTAGTCCATGTTTTTGAACAAATGCACCATATTCATTTCCCCTTGATAAAAATATTTTTATCGTTTTTTAGAGTTTTTTTATTTTATTTAAGTTTTTAAGAAGTTCAAAGAACGTTCATATATAAATCATTGCCCTATACAATAAAAAAACCAGGTACATATTGTACCTGGCATTATCAGCATTTAATTCGGAATACTATTAAGCCTCACCCGAAGCTCTATCTGTAAACAACTCTTCCCATGGATTATCATCGATGTCACCTTCATTATAGCCATCCATAGTTTTATTTTCTATATTAAAATAGATTGATTTTAATTCCGGTGTTTCATATTTCTTCATAATACAACTCCTTATAGTCACACAATTGTTTCTCATAATGCAATCTTTATATAAATATATAGCATATTTTCAAACAAAACGCAACACATGTACTATTTTTTCTTTTTCACTTTACATTTTGTCCATTTCCCACAGACTTCTTTACTTTCTTTGTATCTTAATTCTTTTTGCTTTAGACCACTTTCCAAAATATTTCTTATGATTTACAATTTTAACTGCTCTCGCTCTAACGTATAGTTTTCTCTTATTCTTAACTCTTTTACTTGCAATTTTAACTTTTACTTTTTTTACAGTTTTCTTAACTAAAATCTTTTGAAATCTTTTCTTTTTTGCAATCTGTATCTGGTATTTTTTTGCACCTTTTATCTTCTTTAATTTAACAGATATCTTCTTCGTGTTTTTTTTCTTAAACGCTTTTTTTACCTTTGTTTTTCCAACTGCAATCTTCTTTGTTGTCTTTTCAATCTTCTTCGTTGTGGTAATATCTTCCGTTGTTTTTGTTTCCTGGCTTATTGCACTTGTAGTACTATCTATCTCTCCTGTTGATGGTTCTGGTGTTGTCTCTATAATATCCGGTGTTGTCGTCTCTATGGTATCCGGTGTTGTTGTCTCTATGGTTTTTGGTGTTGTTGTCTCAATCAATGTATCTTTTTCCGATGTATCCGGTGTTCTTTCAGATGTTGTTGATTCCACTGGCTTTGGTGTTGTCTCTGGCGCTGTTGTAAACAGACTCTCCCATGGATTTCGGTTTGTATCACCATCCATATCTCCCGGATTCTGGCTCTGAACTCCCGCCACTGAAATTGTAACTCCTAACATTATAACTGTACAAATCATCGCGCAAAATTTTTTCATATGTATTTCCTCTTCTCTACATTTATAGTCATATTATTTTAATTTTATCATTAAGCAATAAAAATAACAAGTCTAACCAATAAAAGGATATATAATAAAGTTTTCAAAAAAGTCCTTTAAACTTCAATATATAAGGGAGTGGCATTTTACCACTCCCAATATAGTTGATATCAAAATTATTATTTTTTAATTTTTATCTTTTTCGGTTTTGACCATTTATCAGCTCCAACAGCTCTTACTCTTACAAAAAGTTTTTTCTGTTTTTTAAGTTTCTTGCTATTAATAGTTACTTTTACCTTTTTCACTGTCTTCTTAACAAGAACCTTTTTAAATTTCTTATTCTTTGCAATCTGTACCTGATACTTCTTTGCACCTTTTACTTTCTTAAAAGTAAGCTTAACTTTTGTTGCTGCGCCCTTCTTAGATGCACTCTTCACTGTTGTTTTTCCAAGTTTCTTTGCTTCTGTTGTCTTTGACACTACTGTTGTGGTAGTAGGAGCTACTGTTGTAGATGCCTGTGTTGTTGTTTCTACAATAGCAGGTGTTGTTGTCTCTACAGATGCTGGTGTTGTCGTCTCTACAGGCGCTGGTGTTGTCGTCTCTACAGGCGCTGGTGTTGTTGTCTCTTCTGCCTTGTCCATATCAACAACATTTCCTTTTGAATCTTTCAATACTGGATTTGCAATATCAATAGCAACTTCATTTCCTATTCCACCAAGACCTATAACGAAATCAGCTGCACCTTCTTCACTTGCTGCTACCTGAATTTCAACTGCCTGTGTTTCCTGAAGTGGATATAATGTATCATCTCCTGTTTTTTTATAATTTCCATCTGCTGGAGATGCCTTCATTTCAACTGTATATGTATATGTTTCTCCTGGTGTTAATCCAGTAACCTTCTTGATTATCTGTATTCCCCATGGATCCCAGTTAGTACATGTTTTTTTCTGAACCTTAATATGATTCTTATCAGCCGCATCAGTACCTGCTACTGCTGTAGAACCACTCCAGCCTCCAACATAAACTGTGTATTTACCTACCTCATAATTATTATGTTCTTCTGGTGCTGGTAATTCCTGATCTAATGTAATCTCTCCTGATGCTGGTGTTGTTTGAACTTCGCCTGGTGTCGTCTGAACTTCACCTGGTGTTGTCTGAACTTCGCCCGGTGTTGTCTGAACTTCACTCGGTGTTGTCTGAACTTCACCCGGTGTTGTCTGAACTTCGCCC
>CANPET010000045.1 GCA_947573465.1 uncultured Eubacterium sp. | reverse complement strand
TAGTATGTGTAATTGTTTTTTGTCGGTATTACATCAAAAAAAGCAAATGCCTGCCCATACTTTCCCTTTTGAATATTCCTGATTTGTGGTGGGGGAAGAAATATAAAAGGAATACACTTGGAGAACATTGAATTTCATAAAGACATTTGTATATAAAAAAGAAGTGAGTAATTAAAACTAAAATTTGATTTCGGAATCAAATTTTAAGGATTCACGTAGGAAAATTCATATAAAGAATTTTCCGTAGTTGTATCCGATGTTTTAAATTAATCACTTCTTTATTATATCTACAAATGTTTATGAAATTCAGTTTCCAAGTGTATCCTTTTATATTCGAACCACATCGACAAACCGGAATTTATTCTAATCCATAACGCAGTAACTCTCTTGTATCATTCCAGCGCTGTTCGTCAGAACTGTCGCCTAATACGACACTAATACATTCTGAACTATCCTTTTTACCCACAGATACCAGACATTTACCTGCACTATCTGTACTTCCTGTTTTCAATCCCATACAATAAGGATAATAATAGCTGCTGTCCTTATTCAACAACTCGTTAGTACTAGTCCATGTTTTGCCCAAAGTTTCTGACTTATAACTTCGTCTCTTACAAATTTTTGCTATCGTTTTATTACTATATGCTGCAATTGCTATTTTCGACAAATCACTGGCAGTCGTATACTGTCTGCTGTCATCATAACCATCCGGTGATGTAAAATGAGTGTTTTCCAACTTCATATCCCGTACATTTTTATTCATTTCCAGAACAAATCTCTCTACACACTGGGAATCCGTGAACTTTTTTCCTTCATTCGCTATATTATTTGCAAAAATTTCTTTACCTGTAGCCTTTGCCAAAATATAAGCCGCATCATTTCCTGAACAAACCAGCATACCATTCAGCAATTCTTCCACCGTCACAACCTGTCCTTTCGAAAATCCTGCTTTGCTGGAATCACTGGCTATCATATCTACCTCACTGCCAACTACAACTACAGAATTAAGATTCATAACCTGCAATACTGTCAACGCGGTCATTAACTTCGTAGTACTGGCTGGACTTCTTTTCTCATTCATATTCTTTCCATATAAAATATTCTTTGTCTTTAGGTCGACCAGTACTGCTGCCTTTGCTTTCACATCCGCTGAAAATGTACTTGTGCTTTCCCTATACTCTACCGGATGCAGATCATAATCTGTCCATGGATTTTTTTCACTGATAACATAATTATCATGAATAAAATCCTGCACTACCACCTGACTCTGGGCAGCCTCTTTTACTTCTTCGTTCTTTATTTTTGATTGTTTACCTGCATTTAGTCCAAAATTTGCTGTGAAAATTATTAAAGTCACTGCAATTACCGCACTAATCAGCAGGCGCATTCTGCTTCTCATGGAACATCCTCCTACAAAACCTACAAACTAGTATAAATCCTCCATTGTAAATATAGGTTGATTAAAAGTAATACTTTCCCATTGTACTTCTGCTGTAACAGTATTCTCTGTTTTCCATTTTTTATACGTCTCATCCGGCAAATTTTCATTTGCAAAAGCCATTACATTTTCAATTTTTTTTGCAATTGCCTGCTTTTCAAAAACCATCTTAAGCCGCTCTTTACTAATTCCAATTTTAGATAATAATTCTCCATCTGTTTCTTTATAATAATTATCTAAATCAATTCTTATCTGTTCCTGCTCCTCTTCTGACAAATCAATGTTATACTCTTTGCAGTAACTGTAAATACATTCCCTCCTGCAAATATCATCCAGCACAGTACTTTTCACCAGCGTTTCCATTGTCACACCTTTTTTCGTTTTTTTGCTCCAATCTAACTCTTTTCCTTCTGTCAGATAATAAGTCTCATAAGTTCCCTGAGCAATATAAGCATAGTAACGTGCTTCATCCAAGTATACATCAATGGTCCCTGCATGAATTGCTACTGTATCTTCTGCACTTTTCGTGGTAGGCTCTTCTTCCCCGGAATTTCCTCCACATCCTATCATGCACAAACACAAAACCAAAATCAGACAAATGCCTGATGTCAATCGAATGATTGTACCTTTTCTTTTCAATGCATTTTTCATACTGAAATCTTTTTCTTTTAACTGTGTTTTACCATATTCCACTATGTTTACCTCGTTTAACTTTTGTTTCTCTCAGTATCGTCCGTCTATGCTCTCATAAAATGAGAAAACCGCTTTTTACCTTATCCCCTTATTGTAATGTAGACAAAGATTCTATCAGTTTTCCTGCCAGTTCAATCACACTCTCATTACCCTGCTTTGGTGAATACTCAAATCCCGGATTATCCCCCGGAATAAATTTCAATCTGCCCTTGTATTCTCTTACCAGTATCGGTATGCGGTTCACATCCACCTTTGCCTGATTCCACATTGTCAACTTGATTCGTTTCTTATCTCCTGCGATTTCCGTAACATATGCTTTATGAGCCGCCGCTTTCAGAAGTACCACCTGCAATAGATTTTCCACCTGATTTGGAATATCTCCAAATCGGTCTAACAGTTCATCCTGCATATCTTCATACTCCTCCAAGTTTTCAATTCCGGCAATACGCTTATAGATATCCATTTTAATAGATTCATTTTTTATATAATATGCCGGAACATATGCATCACAAACCAAATCTACCTTTGTTTCAAAATCATCTTCTACTTGATTTCCTTTCAGAACCTCAATGGCCTGATTCAGCATTTTGCAATACAAATCATATCCTACATCCTCCATATGTCCACTCTGCTGTGCACCAAGAAGATTTCCTGTCCCTCTGATTTCCAAGTCCCTCATGGCAATTTTCACACCGGAGCCAAGCTCTGTAAAATCTCTGATTGCTCCCAGCCTTTTTTCTGCTATTTCTGTTAAAATCTTATTTCTGCTGTACATTAAAAATGCATATGCCATACGGTTAGACCTTCCGACACGGCCACGGAGCTGATACAACTGGGATAATCCCATCTTTTCTGCATTATGAATGATGATTGTATTGGCATTCGAAATATCCAGTCCCGTCTCAATAATGGTTGTCGATACCAGGACATCAATATCTCCATTCACAAAATCATACATGATCTCTTCCAGTTGTCTTTCGCTCATCTGTCCATGGGCAAAAGCAACATTTGCTTCCGGCACCAGATTCTGTACTGTCAATGCGACATCGCCAATATCCTGCACTCTATTGTGTACAAAATATACCTGCCCTCCCCGTGCCAGTTCCCGGTTGATGGCATCTCTTGCTATCTCTTCGTTGTATTCCATTACAAAAGTCTGTATCGGCATTCTATCCTGAGGCGGTTCTTCCATAATGCACATATCTCTGATACCAATCAGGCTCATGTGCAGCGTTCTCGGAATCGGTGTGGCCGTCAAAGTAATTACATCCACACTATTCTTCAATTCTTTAATCTGTTCTTTGTGCTTTACACCAAACCTCTGCTCCTCATCAATAATCAGCAATCCTAAATCTTTAAACTTTACATCCTTTGACAAAAGTCTGTGCGTTCCAATGACAATGTCCACATATCCCTTTTTCAAATCCCGGATATTCTGCTCGATATTACTTTTTGTCCGGAACCGGGACAACATTTCCACTCTTACAGGAAAGTCTTTAAATCTCTGCTTAAACGTTTTAAAATGCTGCTGCGCCAGAACAGTTGTTGGAACAAGATATGCTACCTGCTTATTATCCTGAATTGCTTTAAATGCTGCACGAATAGCAATCTCCGTCTTTCCAAATCCTACATCACCACAGATAAGTCTATCCATTATCTTGGAGCTTTCCATATCTTTTTTCACTTCATTAATAGCATTTAACTGATCCTCTGTCTCCTCAAACGGAAACATTTCCTCAAACTCTTTCTGCCATTCCGTATCTTGAGAAAACTCATATCCTGTACCGTTTTGTCTTGCAGCATAAAGTTCCACCAATTCTTTTGCAATATCAGCAACGGCCTTCTTAACTCTTTTTTTCGTCTTTGCCCATTCCTGTCCGCCCAATTTATTTAATTTTGGCGGTTTTGCCTCACTGTCAGCATATTTCTGTATCATGTCCAGCTGAGTGGCCAAAATATAAAGACTGCTGCCTCCTGCATATTCAATTTTAATATAATCTTTTACTACATGATCGACTTCTACTTTTTCAATACCTTTGTATATACCAAGTCCATGATTCTCGTGTACTACATAGTCTCCCACATTCAAATCTGCAAAACTGGATATCACCGTGCCGGCATGATTATGTTTTTTTCGTATCTTCTTCTTTCTCTGTCCAAAAATATCTGTGTCAGAAATCGCCACAAACTTTATCATTGGGTAAGTAAAACCTTTTCTAAGGCTTCCTCTGACAATCATCACTTCCCCTTGTTTCACCTCACGCTCTCTGTTTTGCTCATAAAAAGCACTGATGCCAAAATCGCGCAAATCCTCTGCCAGCCTCTTTCCTCTCGTAGAAGAAGATGTTACCAACAGTACTGCATATTTCTGTTTTTTATATTTTTTCAAATCCTCCACAAGCATCTCAAACTTGCTATTATACGGACTGATATTTCTGGCAGAAACCTCCACAAACTCATCTGCGGCAAAAGTTTTTAATTTCTGTGCAATTGCAGTAAACATCACCCTTCTTTTATCATTTATTTCATCTATAATGCGGTTCTTATCCCAAAGGATATCTGTCTGTCCTGCCAGAACATATCCTTTCTCAAGTCGATGGCTCATACTTTCCCGAAACTCCGTCTCTACAGCCATTAACTGCTCCTCCACTCTTGAGGGTTCGTCAATAAAGAACACTGCATCAGATAGATAATCCATCAGGCTAACAAGTTCATCGCAAAAATAGTTTACATAACTATCCAGTGCCACACTATGGGGATTAATTTCAATGTTCGTTAAAAACTCTCCTACAGTATTCTTTAAATTATTTGCTTCTTCTGTATGAAATTCCTTTCTGAATTTTTCCACAGTCTGATTCAACTCACATTTTATCTTCTCAATCCCTTTTGTCACAGAATCGTTATCCAAAAGATATTCGCTGGCAGGATATATCTTTACACGCTCAATATTTTCTATAGAACGCTGACTTTCAATATCAAAGCTTTTGATAATATCTATCTCATTATCCCAAAAATCAATACGATATGGTGTCTCGTCTGTCAGCGTATAAATATCCAGAATACTTCCTCTGACAGCAAACTGTCCGGGGCTGTCAATCTGCGTCACGGATTCATAACCCATTCTCGCCAATTTCGTCTTTAAGGCATCCATCTCTACGACACTGCCTTCTGTAATTTCTATATAGTTGTCTTTTATCTGCTCTAAAGGCTGAATCTTGTCTAAAAACGCATCTGCCGTAACAATCACAGTGAAAGGTTTATCTTCTAAAATCCTCTGAATAAATTCTAATCTCTGCTGTAATATATAACTTCCATGCACATCTGCACTGAAAAAAATCATATCCTTTGCCGGATACATAATAACATCATCTGTAAAACCTTTTAAATCCTCGTATAATTCTTTTGCCTTTATTGTACTAAAAGTAACAATGACTTTCTGCTTATAGCCATTGCTTAATCCATTGATAAAATGAGCCAGCTGGGAGTCTGTACATCCTGTGACCTGACAGGATTTGCTTTTCGACAAGCAGTCCCTGACCTGCTCATACTCATTTAATTGTAAAAGTGGATAATTAAAAAAATCCATATCACGCTCCACGAAATTAATCTATTTCAAATCATCGCATATCATCCAATTTCGCCAACTAGTTAAACTTATTCATCGCTGTCTGTGCATCATACATAATCAAAACTTCAACTGCTGACGCCGCGTCTCTTATCGCGTCCTCTGCCAAAAGTCTTTCCCCTTTGGAGAACTTTCCAAGAACATGTTTTACCAAATCCCCTTCATTGGCACCCACACCTACCTTTATCCGGGTAAATCCATCCGTTTTTGCATGGCTGATAATACTTTTCAGACCATTATGGCCTCCTGCACTTCCTTTAGTACGGATTCGAATCTTTCCGGTAGGAAGACTAATGTCATCTGCAACAACGATAATATCTGACGTTGCATCCAACTTATAAAAATCCATTACTGCCCTTACAGATTCTCCACTAAGATTCATATATGTCTGTGGCTTTACCAGAACCACCTTTTCTGAACCAATGTGACCCACTCCGCACAGTGCCTTATGTCTCTTTGTCTTCACCTCGATACTCATCTGGGCAGCCAATTCATCTATCACATCAAATCCTATATTATGTCGTGTTTTGTCATATTTTTTTTCCGGATTTCCCAGTCCGATTACTGCATACATTTCCATTTCTCCATACATTTTTTGTTTATCTCTTATTAATAATAAGTCATACCATCATCAATTTCAACTACTATATTCTTTTGAAATTGCCCAAAATCAAGACATCTTTCTATTTATTTCAATATGTTGCAATAAAAGCTTTTCAGAATAACTTTAATTTTTTTTGTTCTTTTTTTCTTGAAAGCCTTTTTAACTTTTGCCTTTCCAATCTTTACATTTGAACTTATTGCCCTTGAAGTTTTTTCCACCGACAAAGTTGAAACTTGTTGTGCTGTTGTTGTTTCCAATGTAGTCGTAATTACTTGATTCTGTGTTGTTTCCTGTACTACTGGTTCTCTCGTTATTAATTCCGCTGTTGTCGTTTCTTGTGTTTGCGGTTCTTTCGTCACCGGCTCCACTGGCTCCCCATTGTTAATTTTCTCGTCAAAGTCCTTATCCGTCATTTCCCACAATGGTTTTTCTTCATCTTTTGATGCTTTATCTTTTATAATATTTTTTTCAGACAACACATCATTTGTTGGTGGTGTTCCTACCTCATCAATTATGATTGCCGACTCTTCATTATCCGGAACGTTTCCCGTATCATAGTCTGTATTACAGGAAACTGGGTGTCCATTTTCGCAGTCTACTGTAATTAATTTTCTTGTAGCCTTGCTCACAAAATATACCTGTGCATTTTCTGTCCCCTCTTCCTCTACGTCAATTTCTTCTGTTGACATAAACGCTGCCGCATACATATTTTATGGCATAACAGAAAATGTTATCATAAGCACCATAACTATTGATACTATTCTTTTAAAATATTGCTTTTTGCTCCATTGCATATTTTTTCTCCTAT
This sequence comes from uncultured Eubacterium sp., assembly GCA_947573465.1. GTDB lineage: Bacteria > Bacillota > Clostridia > Lachnospirales > Lachnospiraceae > Eubacterium_G. The sequence goes on along the minus strand of CANPET010000045.1, from coordinate 2,919 downwards.
AAACCGTATTTTTATTTTTTCATTTTAACTGTTTTTACACCAGTCCACTTTCCATAAACATATTTTCCGTTTACTTTTTTATAAGCTCTTACTTTGACATATGCTTTTTTCTTCTTAATATTTTTAATTTTCTTTGTTGTATAAACATTCTTTGTTGTTCTTACACTTACTGTTTTCCATTTTTTCTTCTTTTTGTTTTTTAACTTCTTATTATTACCATATTTAAACTGAAATCCCGTTACTCCTGAAATTTTAGAAACTGTAATTTTAAGTTTCTTTCCTTTTGCATTCTTTGCAGAAATAATTTTTGCTGCAGCTACCGGTGGATTTTGAGGAGCTTTTATTGCATTCTTCAACTTTGTAATTTCATTATCAACAACAGACTGTAATGGATTGTAGCTATTTATAACATTCAATGCACTATCATACGCTGCTTTTACATTTGGATAAACTGTCCAATATGATTTTTTAACATTAACATCAGCCACTGTTCTTAATAATTCTGTCTTATCTGGCAATGCAATTTTGCTGATTCCTGTATTGTCAAATGTATCAATTCCCACATCAGCCCCATATCCAAATACTGTAAACATTACTCTTATTACATCACCATTTTTTACACTGACCTTGTCAGCTGATGTATATAAATTTCGTACGCTGGGATCTGTTGCCGGATTTCCATCTTTTGTATTAAAGATTTTATCACTTAAATATGCCTTATTGTTTACAGTAAATACCCATCCGGACATTTTCCCATAATCTCCTTCACCAAGGCTTGTATCTTTATTTCCTAAATTATTATTTGAACTTGGTGCCTTATATGTACGTACATGTGTCAATTTATCATCACCATAATAAGTCAGTTGAAATATTTCAGAGATATTTGCAATATCATTCGGAATGTATGCCGCACGGCTCTTATCTGCATCTAAAACTGCTGTCAGATACCAACCATTTGAATTCGAATAGTAGTAATTATATGAATTATCATTCATATATCGGTCGATTACATTTCTTACTGTATCTCCAGCATAAATATTAACCTGGCACGGCTGACTAAACAATCCTTGTCCTATTGTTAATTTTTCAATACTAAGTGTTACCTTTCCTATTGTTGCCGCTTCTGCTTTTTGTGGTGTAACCACAATTAAAGCAACTGCCAGCATAATAGTTGTTATTATTGATAATACCTTTTTCATTTCGACCTCCACTTAACCCTTGTTTATTTTAACTGTTTTTATTTTCGAGTAACTTCCATATACTTTTTCTCCTTCATCCAACTTATATGCACGAATTTTGAATTTGTATTTTTTTCCTCTTTGCAAGATTTTTATGTATTTTATGATCTTTGCTTTTTTAATTGTTTTAATCTTTTTAAACTTTCCCGAACCAGTTTTCATATATACTATATAACCTGCTGCATCCAATACCTTTCGCCACTTTACTGTAACTTTCTGTCCCTTCTTTTTTACTGACTTAAGCTTTACTTTGGCTGGTCTTGTCATTGGTTTTTTTATAACATTTACTGTACAGTTTGCTACAATCGTTCCATCAGCCGACAGAGCTGAAATATACGTTGTTCCTATAATTTTACCTATAACATTTCCTCTCTCATCTACAGATGCTATCGTATCATTTGCCGTAATCCATCGGATTGTTTTATCTGACGCATTATTCGGAAAAACTTCCGCATTAAGCAAAAATGCTTCGCCCGGATAAATACTTATTTCTGTATAATTCAATTGAATCGCCGATACCGGAGACTTTACTTCAATATAAAAGTCCGTTTTTTTCCCGTTTACTGCTGTTGCCGTAATAATTGCATAACCACTTGCTTTCGCTTTTATCAATCCGTTATTATCTACAGAAACGACAGCCATATTATTACTTGACCACTGCATTGTTTTATTTGTTGCATTTTCCGGTTCTATATGAATCAGGAGCTGATATGTCTGATTAATATCCATAACGATAGATTTTTCACTGATTCTATCTACGTTTTTAACATCTATTTCATCTACATGAATCGTACATTCAGCCGTAAAATGTCCTTCTTCTGTTGTAAGTATTACTGATGTATTTCCTTCGCTTACTCCTGTAATTACTCCATTCTCATCTACTATTGCTATATTTTCATTCAGGCTCTTAAATTCTACTTTCTGATTCGTTGCATTTAATGGCAGAACCATATATTTTATCTGCTCGCTTCCACCAACAAACATACTGACATGTTGATATTCACTTAAAACTTCAATTCCTGTCACATCTTCCGGTATTAATACTTCCTCAGACTCCATACTGACAGAATCACTATATAAATCAGCATCTGGTTCATTTTCATTGACTATTGCAGTGACAGTATAAACATATTTCCCTGACAACAGTTCTGTATCCTCATAACTTGTTGCTGTACCATTATATACATTTGTAATAATTCCTGCGCTTTTATTTATTCTTGTCAAAATATAAGAAGCTGCATGATTTACCTTATTCCATGTAACCTGAATATTCCTACCAGTTCTTTTTGTTGTAATTTTTGTTTTATCTAATTCTTTTGATACACTTACATTGCATTGTGCCTTATTTTTTGCGGTAAGTGTTATCACTGCTCTTCCAACCGAGTTCCCTGTTACCAAACCATCCTTTACCTTTGCAATGTTTTCATCCGATGAACTCCATAGCATTTCTTTCTGGCTTGTATTACTTGGTGCCAAATTATATTCTAATGCTACACTTTTATCTGCTTCTTTATCCAAATTTAATTTTACATTCGTAAAATTCAAATTAATTTTTTCAACGGGAATATTTGTCTGATTATAAACCTCAAACTCATAAATCTCAAAACAATATTCTCCAAACGTCGTCCCTTGAAGTCTTAAATAAGATGTTGTAACCGCTTTTTCCATTTGAATACACCTG
>CANPET010000044.1 GCA_947573465.1 uncultured Eubacterium sp. | reverse complement strand
TAATGCAAATATCTTTTGGTGCAAAAGTTTCTTTTAAAACAGCTTTTTGAGCATCGTTGTAATTTTTGATATTGTCAGAGATAAACAACAAGCTTCCAAAGGTTGAATTGATTTTTGCAATCAACCCCCATGTTTTACTTATTCTTTCTAAAACATCAATATATGTACCTCTGGTTAAATACACTTCATTCTTATCATCAATATGGACATTACTTCCTATCTTAAATATTCCTTTTACATAAATACCATCTCCATTTTCATCACTGCTGTTTCCCGATACCGTACCACTACTTATCAGTAATGTTCCATTATTGATATAAATTCCGCCACCATTTTTCTTACTATAATTTCTATCAAAAACGCTATTCTCAACAATTACTGAGCCATCTATCTGCAGTCCGCCACTATTTTCTTGTGTCTTATTTGCCTGAATCCGGCAATTAATAATCAAAACTTCTTTGGAATTAGTTCCCGTAGCACTTGCCGGAATCCGCATTCCACCAATTTCTTTTTTTCCAACATTATTTTCAATATTCATATTCTTTACATATATTTTTGAAGCAAACTCATCTCCTGCCGGTCCACAGGAAAGCCCACCAGTATTTCTTTCTGCAGTATTGTCTGAAATCCTTCCTCCATAGAAATAACTGTTTCCCCCACTGTTAACACCAGAACCTCCATTACACCGGATGCCTCCTCCAATCGTGCCTGCATAATTACTGCAGATATTGGGTCCACTTCCATCTGCCTTTCCTATAGTAATTATAGCTCCTCCTCCGGAAAACACACCTCCACCGGTAAGTCCTGATGAATTATTCATAATATTCCCTGCTATAATCTTGCAATTGGCTTTTCCCGAAACAAAAATTCCTCCACCTTCTTCTTTGGCTGTGCATCTACGAATTTTTCCACCAGTCATCTCGATATTACAGCCATCAATTCCAAAAATTCCTCCACCTTCTGTGGCAGAACTACAATCCTGAATGTGTGCAGTCTTATTAATAATAAGGTTACCTCTTTTTATTCCAACTGCCCCTCCATCTGTGCCTTCACAATTGCTGATTTCTCCATTTACAATCAAATTGCCCAGACTGAATACAGCAGTTCCCCCTTGGTCACTTTTATTATTACGCACATTGGTCAATAATGCCTTTTCATCAATTGTAACTGTTCCACCCTGATCAATATAAAGAAATCCCGAACTTTTTTTATTACCTGTAAACTTAGATTTATTTCCACCTAATTTTAATTGATAGTTGCTTCCACCCTGATATCCAAATGTCACATTTCCACTACCATTCACAATCATACAATACTTCGGTGTTCCATTACTATTTACAGGGTCTGAGCTCTCTCCTGAACGTTTTATCGTCCTTTCTGTTCCTTTTGCATACAATCTAAATTTTCCACTATTTATTGTAATTGTTTTCTTAATAGTAATTGTATTATTAACTGCAATGTATTTCCAACTGTTTTTCCCTTTCGTTGTTAATATCTCTCGAATCTCCGATTCTTTTGTTACGACATATGGTTTATCCTTTGAGCCATTCCCCGTATATCCTTGAACAACACTCTTATGAAAAAAACATATCATACAAAAAAATCCCAATACAACTAAATACTTTATCCTACCTCGCATAACCTTCTATTACCCCCTGCTTATTAAATTTTTCACCAAACAAATGAAATACAGGAATTACCACCCCATACTCCAGTTTTACAAACCGGCTTGGATGTTCAGCATAAATAGTTAAATCTTCTACTTTTAACTGATATCCTTTCTCTTTTGCCTCTTCTATACACTGTTCAATTACCTCATTATTACAGTTACTATCCTCAATCCTGTTCACCACTACATTATAAAAATCTCTTGCATCACACACCTGATTATTGCTGCTGATAATTGATGCAAACAAAATACAGCCTAATGTAACAGCTACAATCATTGAGAACATTTCTATAGCCACTTTCATTTTTTCACTCCACTATCACATTTATATACTTGGTACTTGCCAGCTGATTCTCTGACATTACTACACATCTTAATTGATAAATTCCTCTCCTGAATGTATCAACTGTTCCATAAATTTTTATACGATTACTGATATCGTTTCCATTACAGTCTTTTGCCTTTATAAAATCTCTACAGTTAAAATCTTCCGCTTTATATCTGGCGTAGATAATTTCATCTGCCTCAATTATTGGATATTTATCTTTATTCTCCTTGATAAATTGACTGTTATTTTTACTTACATTTGTTTTATAATCCGGTGTCAGTTCTTTCCATTTGCTTTCACAGACAAAACATATCAGTAAAACTGTAATCATCCCTATAATGCCATAAATCAATACCTCTCCATGCTCCCCTAATAAACCTTCCATTTTTCTTCTCCTTGCTTAATAACAGACTTTTATTTTTCACCTGCAATAGATAAAAATGTATACGCATCCATATTTCCTGCCGCTGCTACTACCATTAAAATGGTCACAATTAATATAAGAGACACAATCGCACTTATTAACACTCCACCATGTTCTGACACGAATTCATCCATAATATTTCTCCCATTCTTCTATCCTGTTATAACATTTAATATTTCATAAAATCCTAATATTAAAAACAAAAATAAGATTCCATATATCATGCACTGCCCCAATTCTGATAATAAAAATTTCATATTTATCCTCCGCTTATTACATTCGAAACAGATGATGTAAATACAATAATCATCAATATCATATCTATCATAATCTTCACTACTCCTACTATCATAGGAATCGCTGATAACATAGTCGAAGCTCCAATCCTGTCACTATTTTTCATTTCTTCCGCCTGACTTGTCATTTTATTATTTCTGTCAATAATAGAATTTATCTGCTGGTCCGATTGGGACTTTCCTAATTCATTAATAGAATAGAACATTTTAACAGAAGACTGTATTTCACTCAGTTCAAATTCTTTTAAAAAATTATCATATGGTTCTATTCCTACCGGATACTTTTCAAAATCCACCAACAATTTTCTCACCGGTCTCTTTAATACAAATGGTAATTTTTCATAAGATTCTTCAATTGCTGACTGTACGGTATCATTTTGAAGATTGATCGCTACATCACGAATCCAATCTGGAAATGCCTTTTTTATTTCCTTCTCCAATGTTCTTCTTGCCTTTTTATACGACAGTTTTTCTATCATAGATAATGAACTATAATCCTTATATGCTTTTTCAACCAGAACATAATATTTTACAACCATATTGTCTGATAAATTTTGTCTGTCCAAAATCCAGTCAATATTCATCTTATGATGAACAAACAAATATGCTGACAACATTAGTAATATCATAATCGTAGTACATATCTGATAAACCAAATAATTGGTGTATCCATATTCTTTTGGAATAAGATATGCCATAAATCCACACGTAACCAATGTTGAAATAATAGATATCAACACATTTCTTTTTACTCTGTCAACACTTTTTATAAACAGTGAAACTCTGTCTCCCCACTCCTTAATATCTTCTAAAAGAATATCTATGTAATTCTCATAATCCCCACCATGTTTTTCTATCTTGATAATAAATTCATGTAATGACCATAACCTTTTGCAATCATACTCTTTTCCAATAATATCTAAAGATTCTTCATAAATATCTTCAGTCATCTTAGAATCAATATTTACAATCACTTCCTCTATCATTTCTTTCATACGATTGGAACTGACTTTCTGCGCATCTGATAATGCCATCCGAATCTTAGGCTGCTTTTTAAAAGAATATATCATCTGTTCCATATACAAAACCACATCATGAAACTTATCTAAATATTTTCTTCTAGTTCTTTCCTCTTTTTCAAAAAACACTTGAAAGATTAATGCCCCAATGATACAAATACAAATACTTATTACATTCAGTTTATAAATCAGACATATCAACAATATTATTAGCAGTATTCTCACCGAATCTTTCAATAAATTAAAAATTTTCTTTTTCACGCATTCACTCCCTGGCAAAAGGATTCTCAATCCCTGCCATCTTAAATTTTCTCATAATATCTTGTGGAAGATTTTTAGTCAAAATCTTTCCATCTTCATATATCATTATTTTTTCATTTTTCTCTTCATTTCTTGACAGACACATTACTTGAGCAATATTTCGTTTTATCTTCTCACCCTCTTTCACAACAGACTGTAACTGCACCCCAATATCTACAAAAGAATATACATCATTCTCATTAATGTTCTGCCCCATATTTCGTAAACGATCAGGGATTTTACTGGCATCATCCAGATGAATGGTTGTAAGGCAGTGTACCCCCGCTGAAATATTTTCCAACAGATACTTAACCTCTTTTCCTCTGGCTTCTGCCAGCAGCACCCATGTGGGTAATTGTCTTTTACTTGCTTTTAATGCATCTGCATAACCAAAATTTTCACTTACTTTAATTTCCACACAATCCTTACCCGGATTAATTGCTGAATATCTTAATTCCAAATTATCTTCTATCGTGTAAACTCTTTCATATGCCGGAATATATTCTGTCAGATATTTAATATATTCTGTTTTTCCTACTCCCGGTAATCCACCTACAATCACGGTGCAGTGTGCTCGTATGGCGTTTTTCATAAATGCATCAACTTCCTCCGTACAATATCCGTCAAGTATCAATCTGTCCTTATTGATTCTTCGTATCGCCGGAGTCTTTCGAATACTAATACTAATTCCGGTATTAGTAACAGAATCGTGTAATATGGATATTCTTAAACTATCTGTTTCCGCCTCTAAAAGAGGATGATTCTGATTAAACTGTACACTCATTAAATTACTGATACGTGTATAGAATTGCTGGATAAAAACATCTTTCAAAACAAAACCCTCTACTTTATACCTGCCTTTTTCCAGATCATTTATCCACAGTCCACCACTCCAGTTAATATCTGTTATATTTTCGTCTAATATATATTTTAATAAATCACCAAAAGCTCTATCCGGCAAAGACAACTTCCTCATCTGCGCTCTCCCTATCGTTTCTAAAATAATTGTTATGTTTAACACAAATACAAAATGTTTATTCCTACTTTCCTGCCGGAATCTTACCGGCAATAGAATCAAATGTAACAGATGAGGAATAACTATCTACTACATCTTTGACCGCTGAACTGATAATCGGTCCTATCACATATGCCACACCTACCAGCAATAAAATACATACTGCGATAAATATGGTCTTACCATGCTCTTGTAAAAATACATCCAATGGTCTTTACCTCCTTATTAATATTCCAAACAAATCTCAACACAGGGATTTTATTTTATGAATGTTTAAAATAGATTCGCCAGCTTTAAACATCACATATTTTCAAAATCTATAAACATATATTTTACGTTGCTTTTGTCTGGTAAGTGAATATTATCACATTTTATTTGTGAAGTCAACAGTTTTTTTATGAGTACTTTTAAAAACCTTTCCAGTATGATTTTTTATCTATTTGTGATACAATAACTGCAGTTATTTAATTTTGAAAGGAAATACCAATGAGAAAGAAAGATTTAGCACTGGAAGTTATCAATAGATTAGAAAAAGAGTATCCTGATGCGGGCTGTACTCTTGACTACAATAATGCCTGGAAACTTTTAATCAGTGTAAGACTGGCAGCTCAATGTACTGATGAGCGTGTGAATAAAATCGTTCCCGGCTTATATGCCAAATATCCTACTATTGAAGCCGTAGCAGAGGCACCTGTGGAGGAAATTGAAAAAATTGTCCGCCCGTGTGGCCTTGGAAAAAGTAAAGCCAGAGACATCAGCCTTTGTATGAAAATGCTGCGGGATGAATTTGACTGCAAGGTTCCTGATAATATGGACGATTTATTAAAATTACCGGGAGTAGGCAGAAAAAGCGCCAACCTGATTATGGGAGATGTTTTTGGACAGCCTGCCATTGTTACTGATACTCACTGTATCCGTTTGTGCAACCGAATCGGTCTTGTAAATGGTATCAAAGAACCAAAAAAGGTAGAGATGGAACTCTGGAAAATCATTCCACCGGAAAAAGGCAGTGACTTTTGTCACCGCCTTGTATATCATGGTCGCGAGGTTTGTACTGCCAGAACCACACCTTATTGTGATAAATGCTGTTTAAAGGATATTTGTAAGAAAAAGATATAAAATAATAAAAATCTGAATTAATAAAAATCCGAGGTTAAATACGTTTATGATAAAAAATAAAACAACAACGAAAAAAATTGCCGTAGTTACCGGTGGCAATTCTGGTATTGGTCTTTATACTGCTCTGTCACTTCATAATGCCGGATGTACTGTTTATGAACTAAGCAGACGAAATATTGAGCATTCCGGCATTACCCATATCTATGCTGACGTTACAGATGAATCATTAGTATCTCTTGCAATACAACAAATATTAAAAAAAGAAGAGCGTATTGATATTCTTATAAATTGTGCAGGATTTGGTATTTCAGGCGCTGTGGAGTTTACTGAAAATATAGATGCAAAAAAACAGATAGATGTAAATTTCTTTGGAATGGTTCATGTAACCAAAGCAGTTCTTCCATTTATGAGAAAAAACAATCAGGGGCGCATTGTCAATATTAGCTCGGTTGCTGCAATTGCTCCCATTCCATTTCAAACTTATTACTCTGCATCCAAAGCCGCTATTAATGCTTACAGTGCTGCTCTTGCTAATGAAGTAAAACCTTATGGTATCAGCGTTACTGCAATTCTCCCTGGAGACATTGCTACCGGTTTTACAGACACTAGGAATAAATCTGCGTTAGGCGATGATGAATACGGCGGTCGAATCTCTCGCAGTGTAACGAAAATGGAACAGGATGAACAAAATGGTATGAAACCAGAAAAAGCTGGAGCCTACATTACAAAAATTGCACTAAAAAAGAAAGTGAAACCAATATATACAATTGGCTTCACTTATAAATGCATTAGTCTGTTGGTAAAATTTCTACCTTGTAGACTTGTAAATTGGCTGATTGGATTTTTATATAGCAGATAATTCCTTTTAAATCAAGACAAGGGGCTGCAAAAAAAGAAGCCATTTTATTTTCCTGGCTTCCCTTTTTTAGTTTATTCTTCTGTTTCTTCCTCCGGTCTCCATGCCTTGCCAAAATTAACGTCTTTAAACAATTCTGCCAATCCTGTAATCTGTTTTAACCGCAAAATCTCGTCTTTATCCATACCTAAATGTTTTGATATCCAACTATCTGAACGTCCCAATTCATGCAGCTCTTTTACAATGTTGCTCATTAAATCGACATCATGAGTTCCTCTTGCTCTGTTATGCCGTATCGTACTTGCCATTCTCTGGTCAATCGATTTATTAATTACCGAAACCGGTAACATGCCGTTCTCTCTCTCATATATATCCTTATGCTCTAACATGATTCTATATATATGAAAACCATCTACAATAATATAGTTCTTTTTCTTTATCATAGTAACATACAATAGGCATCGTGTATCCGTCTTCTTTGATGCTCTCATATAATAATTTCATTTCCGGCGGTGCAACCGCATTTGGATTATATGCATTGGGTTCAATTTTTTCAATGGGAACCGAAATAATATTATATACCGGACTCTTAAATTCCATACTTCATTTCCTCCACGCTTTTGTATTTTTCTCGAATTGTACGAATTCGTTTTCTCTGCTCTGCCGTTTCTCCAAATCCCATAAAGCGGCATGTATGATCATTCTTTAATATGCAGTAACACATCCGTTTCCAACTTGGAATATCTTTTGTCGTTTTAATATCGTCTGTATCATCTGGAATTTTGTCCAAAAAAACAACTCTAGATTTCTTCCCAACCGTATAATTTGAGACTCCATTCCTTTTTATTTTATAACCATGTGCTATTAATTCTTCAATCGTTTCTTCTTCCAGTCCGCCTCCGGTCTTATGCCAAAATTCCATGGAAGTATTAAATTTTCTGGCATAGTTATTACGCAATCGCACCGGAAGAGTATCCAGCAAAAACATTGTATAGGATTTCCATGTATGTCCTTGGGGTAAGGTTACATTTCGGTAACCCATCGCCTTCGTTCTTCCATATATATTGGCAAAATTAGCTCCCCTGACTCTCCCTACCAGTTTTACCCATATTCCCGGATCAATGACTCTATACAGATTAAGAGAATCTTTTGAATAATCATTAAACGGCGATGCACACCATACATCTTTAAACTGTTCGCTGATCCAACACTCTCCTTTATATCCATACTTTTTATTTAAAAATCCACTATATCTCTGCAAGGATTCATCTGCCCGCAGCCCCAACAGACAAACTGTTTTTTTATTGTCATGAGACATTCTATACCATCTGCCAAACTGTTTTGCCTGATTTTCCTGATGCATGCGGTATTTATATGTTGTAATAGGATTATTTTCCAAATTAATAACATATTCTTTATCCGGCATCTGTCTGACCCAGCTGTCTTTTTTCTTATCATCCCAGGTATACCAGTACATTTCGTAACTACTTAATGCTGTTCTAGTTGCCATCGGCAGACACACCCAGTAAGGCTCTACTTCATCTTTAATTCTCTCAAAAGTTCTTTCAACATATTGAGATGTTACTGTATATTGCGCTTCAAAATCCTGATGAAAAACACCAATCTTTTTATGAGGATAACTCTCTCTTTGAAAATCCAATACCAGATTCAATAAAAGACCACTGTCTTTTCCCCCTGAAAAAGATACATAAATATTATCAAACTCTTCAAATATAAATTTTAAACGTTCTTTTAATGCTTCATATACATCCTTATCTAAATATTTTCGTACCATACTCTTTTACCTTTTGTTTTTTCCAAAACATGGAAATTATATAGTACTTAATTTAACATAGAAGAATAAGCAGTTCAATGAATTTCCTTTGTGATTTTTTACCTTCTGGAATTTCATCTAATGATGCATATGCAAGTTCAACGCCTAATTCTTTTTTGTCTGTATTCATATTTTCACCTCTTCTAATAAATATATATAATTCATTATTAATATTGGTGGAATACAAGAAGATATTCATTATATCAAACTTTTTTATAACGGGATTATTTAGTATTTTTTATTTTACTTTCCTTTTTCTACCAACATATGATATAGACATTACTTAGGTCGTCTTTCGAAAAAGAATCTACATTTGCCACCTCATTTAACAGGTTTTCCTGAACCTTCATTTCCAAGCCTCCTGTTAAATTATTATTTCAATCTATAATAGCAAGTACTCTTCCCTGAGCCTTCTCTCTTTAATTCTCCAGATGCCACTAACTTTCGCAATGATCCTTCAATAGAACTTATACTAAGCGAAGGACAAAGTTCACGAATATCCTGCTTGGTAAAGCGTCCTAACTTATTCATAGTTGCACGTCTTACCGTTTCAAGAGCAGGTAATTTTGTTTCTACAAGAGCAAATCGTTCTTCGAAATCCTTGTATGCAGCAAGCACTGTTCCGAGTAAGTATTTAATGAATGGAACAGCGTCCTCCGTACCTTCATGCCAACCATCCTGTGCCTGACCAAGTGCGTCATAATATAAATCTTTATTTTTTGCAATTTTGGCCTCTAAAGAGATATACTTACCAACATAGAATCCGTTTCTGTATAACAACAGAATTGTAAGCAGACGGCTCATTCTGCCATTACCATCGTTAAAAGGATGGATGCAAAGAAAATCATGAATAAAAATAGGAATGACAATTAACGGTTCTACTTCCATGTTTCCTATTACACGATTATACTCTTCACAAATTTTATCCAATGCCTCCGATGTTTCATACGGAGCAAGCGGAGTAAATAGTGTTTCCACATGACCATCCGGGTATGTGGCACTAATATAATTCTGTACACTTTTTGTTCTGCCTGCAATCGGATTATTCATGTGGCTATACAAAACCTTATGAAGTTGAAGAATGAAGTTTTGCGAGATAGGAATAGCATCAAAACTTTCATGAATGATATTTAACACATCACGATAGCCTGCAATTTCCTGTTCATCACGGTTTTTAGGTGTTGTCTTTTCTTCTACCAACTGTTTAATACGGGTACTCGTTGTCACAATGCCCTCAATAGCATTAGATGCTTCTGTACTTTGTATTTTTGCAATCTCAACCAGTTTCTCTAATTCTTCCGGTCGCTGTTTCAAATACATTTCCTGCTTTCCGGCTTCTTTATATATTGCAGCTATGAAACCCAGAATATCCGAATCCCATTTCTGATTTTTAATTTCAGAATAATTAAAGGTTCTCATAACCTCACCTGTTATGAAGTGACCTTTGTCAAGTGTAAATTGCAAAAATCACCA
>CANPET010000043.1 GCA_947573465.1 uncultured Eubacterium sp. | reverse complement strand
CCTGAATAGAATTCTCCACAAAAGAATCCATCTTCCAGTCTCCTGCACAGCCACATACATTGTATACATAGTTGCTGAGGATTTCCTTTCCTCGCACTGTATGTAGTACCTCCGGATGGAACTGAATCGCATAAAGGCTCTTCTCTTCACATTCAGCCACTGCTACAGGACAGTCCTTTGTGTAACCAGTAATCTTAAATCCCGGCGCTGCCTGAGAAATGTAATCAAAATGGCTCATCCATACCACAGTGTCTTCTTCCACGCCCTCAAATAACTTCGAAGTAACATCTACATGTGTCTCTGTCTTTCCATATTCACGGACAGGCGCTTTTTCCACCTTACCGCCTAAAATATGCTGCATCAACTGTGCACCATAACACAGCCCAAGCACTGGTATTCCCAGCTCAAACAATTCCTTTGTATATGTAGGCGAATCTGCCTCATAACAACTGTTCGGTCCACCTGTTAAGATAATTCCTTTTGGATTCATCTCCTTTATTTTTTCAATGTCTGTTTTGTAAGAATAAATTTCACAGTACACATTACATTCACGAACACGACGTGCCACCAGCTGATTGTACTGTCCACCGAAATCAATTACAACAACTAACTCTCTATTCATGTTTCCTCCTAAGTTCTCATTTAACTATTCAAGACTCGCTCGCGAGTCTTGGCGCGGGATTCGGGGCAGCTTTAGCTGACATAATACATCTCCGAATCCCTGCGCATCCTCGCGGAGCGTATATCAGATGGGTGATTGACACCCGCCACTGATACATTTTGGTTGCTTACCACCTAAAGAGGCGGGAGTCATCTCACATCTGATATAACAAATCAGGTAATAACATCGCCTAATTTGTCGAATTAACTTCTACAATTTTACTTCATTTTCCCTTATTAAACAAGAACAAAGAGTATTTTTTTTACATTCGCAGCAACAAACCATTATCTCATCTGAAATATCCACACACAACAAAGGCACCTGATACATAATTCCTACATACCAGATGCCTCCTATATCAATACCTCGTTTTTACCTCTTTCACTAACAACTACAGGCTTTTTCTTTCTCCCTTGGAAACTTTCTCATCACTCCTACCCGACTTTTCTTTTCTACTATCGGCTCTTTTGTTTCCCTCTTCTCTTTACTTCTCTTCCTGCTTTCGGCTTTAGATATCTGCTTAAATAAAATATCATTCCTCGTCAAACCTTCGTTTTGAATACTCTCATCTATCCTTTCCGGTCTTCCGTGATACCTTATCCAATAAATACTCATTTTACAGTCTTTTTCGCTTCCACTGTAATATAAGCAGGATATCAATTGGTAATCTCCTTTGCTTACCTATATTCAGATACTTTTGTTACCGGGTCGACATCCGGTACCACATGCTGTTAATGCACCTTGTAAAAACATTCGGTATAAAAACTTATTTAATTTGTACTTAGAATTTACCATATTTTCTGCCTTATTTAAAGGGTTTTCAAGCAACTTTTTCATCTTCATCACATTGCCTAAAACCCTTAAAATTTAAACATTTTTATGAATCGTTTTTTTATAAAAAATCAACAAACCACCTGTTAAAGCCTTAACAAGCACCCACTGTCCATTTGCTGATTCCTTTAATTCATAAATAACTCTTCTACTGCTCTGCACCCTTTTCCAACATCTGTTTCACAAACCTTGCTGTATAACTTGTCGGATGCTCTGCCACCTCTTCCGGTGTTCCTGCCACGACCACAGTTCCGCCGCGGTCTCCGCCATCCGGTCCCATATCAATAATATAATCTGCCGCCTTAATGACATCCAGATTATGCTCAATAACAAGAACCGTATTTCCTTCATCCGTCAGCCTCTGCAAAATCTCAACCAGTTTATGAACATCAGCAAAATGTAATCCTGTCGTCGGTTCATCCAGCACATATATTGTCTTTCCTGTACTGCGTCGGCTGAGTTCTGTCGCCAGCTTAATACGCTGAGCCTCACCTCCGGACAGCTGTGTGCTTGGCTGTCCCAGTTTGATATATCCCAATCCTACATCATATAACGTCTTAACCTTATTATAGATTCTTGGCACATTCTCAAAGAATTTCAAAGCCTCTTCCACAGTCATCTCAAGAACATCATAAATATTTTTACCCTTATATTTTACTTCTAACGTTTCGCGATTATAACGCTTTCCACCACACACCTCACAAGGCACATAGACATCCGGAAGGAAATGCATCTCCACTTTCAAAATACCGTCACCGGAACATGCCTCACAGCGTCCGCCTTTTACATTAAAACTAAATCTGCCCTTCTTGTAGCCACGCTCCTTTGCATCCATTGTAGCTGCAAAAAGATCTCGAATCATATCAAACATACCCGTATATGTGGCAGGGTTACTACGTGGCGTTCTTCCAATCGGCGACTGGTCAATGTTAATAATCTTGTCCAACTGCTCCACACCTTCGATTTTCTTGTGTTTTCCGGGAATGGTTCTGGCTCTGTTCAACTGTTTCGCCAAACTCTTATAGAGAATCTCATTCACCAGCGAACTCTTTCCAGAACCGGACACCCCGGTAACACATGTAAATACTCCGAGTGGAACTTTCACATTAATATTCTTCAGATTATTTTCCTGTGCCCCTTTTACCTCAATATATCCAGATGGTTTACGGCGGACTTCTGGCACAGGAACCTGCTGTTTTCCACTAAGATACTGCCCTGTAATAGACTTTCTGTTTTTCATAATCTGTTTTGCCGTACCTGCTGCAATGACCTCTCCGCCATGCTCTCCGGCACGTGGTCCAATATCCACCACATAATCAGCCGCCAGCATTGTATCCTCGTCATGCTCTACCACAATCAGAGTGTTTCCCAAATCCCTTAAATGCTGTAACGTCTTTAACAACTTCTCGTTATCATTCTGATGCAGTCCGATACTTGGCTCATCCATAATATAAGCCACACCAACCAGCCCGGAACCAATCTGCGTTGCCAGACGGATTCTCTGTGCCTCACCGCCGGACAGCGTTCCTGTTGCTCTGGATAAGCTGAGATAGTCCAATCCCACATCAATTAAAAACTGTAATCTGCCCTTAATCTCTTTTAAGATTTCCTTACCGATAGCCATCTGAGTATCTGTCAGTTTCAGTTCCTCAAGAAAAGCTCTCAAATCTCTTACGGACATCTCTGTCATCTCAATAATATTTTTATCTCCTATCGTTACTGCCAGAGATTCTGGTTTCAATTTATGTCCGTGGCAGGTGCTACATGGAGTAATTCTCATATATGTCTCATATTCTGCTTTCGTAGATTCAGCACTGGTCTCACGGTAACGTCTCTCAACATTGCGTACCAATCCCTCAAACGCAATATCATACGTTCCAATACCCCTTTGTCCCTGATAATGCACCGGCACCTTTTCTCCCTTCGTACCGTTTATCAGGATATCCTGAATATTTTCAGGATATTTTTCAAAAGGAGTATCCAAATCAAACCCATATCGCTTACATAACGCCTGAAGTATCGCATTACTGAAACTCTTTCCATCATTGGCACTCTGCCATCCCAAAACCGCAATAGCACCCTCATTGATACTCAGACTTTTATCCGGTATCATCAAGTCAATATCAAATTCCATCTTATACCCCAGTCCATAACAGTGCGGACACGCACCAAAAGGATTATTAAAAGAGAAACTTCTCGGCTGGATTTCTTCAATACTGATTCCACAATCTGTACAGGCAAAATTCTGACTGAATGTCATCGTCTCTCCACCAATTACATCAAGATTCATCAGTCCATCACCTAGCTTCAACGCATTCTCGATAGAATCCGTCAGTCTTTTTTCAATGCCTTCACGAATACTCAATCGGTCAATCACAATCTCAATATTGTGTTTAATATTTTTATCCAGTTTAATTTCCTCTGTCAGTTCGTACATATTGCCATCCACAATAACACGAACATAACCACTCTTCTTGGCACTCTCGAAAACCTTCTCATGGCTTCCCTTCTTTCCTCTTACGATAGGAGCCAGAATCTGAAACTTTGTTTTTTCAGGCAAAGCCAGAACCCTGTCGACAATCTCATCTATCGACTGTTTCTTAATTTCCTTACCGCAATTCGGACAATGAGGAACACCTGCTCTTGCGTAAAGCAGTCTCATATAATCATAAATCTCTGTAACCGTTCCTACTGTAGAACGTGGATTTCTATTTGTCGACTTCTGGTCAATAGATATCGCCGGTGGAAGTCCCTCAATACTCTCCACCTGCGGTTTCTCCATCTGTCCCAAAAACTGTCTGGCATAGGAAGACAGCGATTCCATATATCTTCTCTGTCCCTCTGCATAGATAGTATCAAAAGCCAGAGATGATTTTCCCGAACCACTAAGTCCTGTAATAACCGTAAATTCATCTCTTGGAATATCAATATCTATATTTTTCAGGTTATGTTCACACGCTCCGCGTATCTTAATGTATTTCTTTCCTGCCATTTTCTTCCCTTTCTATTTCAACATGTTTTATATAAAACCAATTAATTATGATACATAAGTTTTAACTCAGCAAGGCGCTCACGCATTTCAATCGCCGTCTCAAAGTCAAGCTCTGCCGCCGCTTTCTGCATACGCTTTTCAACCTTTTCAATTAACTTCTTAAGTTCTTTCGCATCCATGGATTCAGGGTCTTTCTCAATATCAGAAATCTTCTTGTCAACCTCTTTAGAAATGCTGATAAGCTCCCTGACTGCCTTCTTAATCGTAGTCGGTGTAATGCCGTGTTCCTCATTATATTTCTGCTGAATTTCACGACGGCGGTTCGTCTCCGAAATAGCCCTGTCCATAGAATCCGTCATATTATCAGCATACATAATGACATGCCCTTCGGAATTTCTGGCAGCACGTCCTATCGTCTGAATTAACGATGTCTCTGAACGCAGGAAGCCTTCCTTATCTGCATCAAGTATCGCTACCAGACTAATCTCAGGAATATCCAGTCCCTCTCGAAGTAAATTAATACCCACTAACACATCAAACACATCCAGACGCATATCACGAATAATCTCCGTACGCTCCAATGTATCAATATCAGAATGAAGATACTTTACTCTGATGCCAACATCTCGCATATAGTCTGTCAAATCCTCTGCCATACGTTTCGTCAGTGTCGTAACAAGCACCTTATTCTTCTTTTCTACTTCTTTATTAATCTCTGAAATCAAATCATCAATCTGCCCCTCTATCGGCCGGACACTGATTTCCGGATCTAATAACCCTGTCGGTCTGATAATCTGTTCTGTCCTGAGCAGTTCATGCTCGTTCTCATAAACATTCGGAGTCGCCGACACAAAAAGCATCTGGTCTATCATTCCCTCAAACTCTTCGAACTTCAAAGGGCGGTTGTCTTTCGCAGAAGGCAGTCGGAATCCAAAATCTACCAGCGTACCCTTTCTTGACTGGTCTCCATTATACATCCCACGCACCTGTGGTATTGTAATGTGGCTTTCATCTACAATAATCAGAAAATCATCTCCAAAATATTCTATCAACGTATGTGGAGTCGCTCCCGGCTCCAGTCCTGCCATATGCCTCGAATAATTTTCTATCCCAGAACATATGCCGGTCTCTCTCAGCATCTCCATGTCAAAGTTCGTGCGCTCCGCAATACGCTGAGCCTCTATCAGCTTGTCCTCTGACTTAAAGTATGACACCTGCTCTGCCAGTTCTTTCTCAATATCCTTTATGGCTCGTTCCATCTTCTCTGGTGCCACCACATAATGAGAATTCGGAAAAATCGCCACATGCTCCAGTTCATGACGCACCTCTCCTGTCAGTGAATCAATCTCTGTAATACGCTCTATCTCATCATCAAAAAACTCAATACGCACAGCACTGTCCGTATAAGAGGCAGGAAAAACCTCTAAATTCTCCCCACGCACTCTGAATGTACCACGCTTAAAATCCATATCATTTCTGTCATATTGTATCTCTATCAACTTATGAATAATATCATCCCTGTCCCTTATTGTACCCGGACGCAGTGAAACTACCATATTCTTATAATCGATCGGGTCACCCAGTCCATAAATGCAGGAAACCGAAGATACAATAATAACATCTTTCCTCTCCATCAGCGCCATCGTGGCTGAATGACGCAGTTTATCAATTTCATCATTAATGGCCGAGTCTTTCTCGATATACGTATCCGTACTCGGTACATACGCCTCCGGCTGATAATAATCATAATAGGAGACAAAATACTCTACTGCATTTTCAGGAAAAAACTCCTTAAACTCACCATAAAGCTGCGCTGCCAAGGTCTTATTATGTGCAATAATCAATGTTGGTTTGTTTAATTGTTCAATAACATTCGCCATCGTAAAAGTCTTACCGGAACCGGTAACCCCCAATAATGTCTGAAACTGATTACCATTCTGAAAACCTTCTACCAGCTCTTGTATCGCTTGCGGCTGATCACCGGTAGGCTTATATTCTGAATGTAATTTAAAACTATCCACATCAATACCTCCGTTTCCACAAAAAGATATCTCATAATAAACTCATTGTAAATCTCAAACTATTTTACCATATAAAAATATAAATGTATAGCAAAATCAGAACAAACGTTCTTTTTTAATATTCTTATTACTCATTATTTACTTTTATTTCTCTTAAAATTCAGTTATAATGCTTTTAAATCAAAAAAGAGAATTTTTATTACATAAAAATAACAGGCAATGGGGAGAAAATATAATGCAAAGTCTTTATTTATATGATGTAGATTTTCATACACCAACAGAAGCAGAACGAAAAGAAATACGCACCTTTCAAAATCAACATATTCTCAAATGCTGGCTGAAAAGATTTATAATCACATTTATTATCATTGGTATTATTATCTCCTTTCAGCTAATCGCAAGGCAGACCATTCCAAATATGTTTGGCGAACACGATACAATCGAACGGTTAATTTTATATGGAATCTCTGCTTTTATTGGAATAAATATTTTATCTTTCTTACAATTAATTTTTAAGACAAGAGTATTTTTTAATATCAAAAAAGCTAACGTCACAAAACTTACAGTAAAGAAAAAAATTGTCGTCGATGAGATTGTAAAATATGTTAATATCAGAATCAAATACAAATATCTGGTATGTGAATTGTCTGATGGAACTTTCATTATGGACAGAGTATGGGTTCGCGGTCCCATTGCTTTTTCCTGTATCAAGGAAGGACAGACCATTTATGTAGAACGTATACATGATGTAGGCCACTACCAATATTACTACGTTGC
Organism: uncultured Eubacterium sp.; assembly: GCA_947573465.1. Classification (GTDB taxonomy): domain Bacteria; phylum Bacillota; class Clostridia; order Lachnospirales; family Lachnospiraceae; genus Eubacterium_G. The sequence goes on along the minus strand of CANPET010000043.1, from coordinate 3,071 downwards.
TTGACACAATCTTCGGCCTTTCGTGTTTCTAAATTAGTTAAAAAAACAGCCGGGAAATTTTACATTTCAAAAATCTCCCGGCTGTCTCTTTATTTTTCTCTATATTTTTTCACATCATCTTTGAACTCTTCCCACTTATCCTCATTCCTTACATAATAACGTGGACATTCTTTGCCTGTAATATCATAATGCCTGATAATATGTTTCTCTTTCAAACCACATCTCTCCAAAAGCCATGCTGTCAGTTTTACCAAAGACTGATATGTTTTCTTATTGAATTTTCCGCCATCATCAGGATGACACACCTCAATAGAAATCGTATCATTATTTCTCCAATTACTTGCTGCCGACATTTCATCGAGCGGAATACATTGAATAATCTCCCCTTTTAACCCTACGATAAAATGAGAACTCACATTAGATTGGGGGCTCACATAAAAATCATGGTTTCCCTGGGCAGTGCTTCCCGGATTTCCTACATAATGGATAACAATATCTTTTACACGACTTAACTTTTTTCCGTTTCGTGAAGTTCCATCGTTTTCAATAATCTGCTTGTCAATCCATTCAGGGGATTTTGTCTTACCAAGATTTTGAACCTGAAGTCTGCCTTTCCAAAATCCTTTCCCCCATATCCCTGCTATTATCAAAACTATTATAATTATGAAAGCAATAATCCATTGCTTATTTTTCTTTCTTCTGTTTCTTTTATATTTCTTATTTTTCATCTTCTGTCCCTTTTCTTTGCAAATCCGAAATCCACTCGTAAAATAATTCTTTATCTCTAATTATATCTATGCTTTAATTTCCCCAATCTTAACGAGCATAACTTTTGTCAATATCGGTCCAATCAATTCATATATAATTGTTCCGCATACGACCACTGCTGTAATCTCATTTGCATATTCCGGAACTACCGAACCACACATCATAGCCAATCCGATAGCCACGCCTGCCTGCGGAATCAATCCAATGCCCAAGTATTTTTGAACATTAGGTGCTGCATGAGATACCCTGCCGCCAATAAATGCTCCAAGCATCTTTCCAATCACTCTGACAATGATGTAAACCACTCCAATCAGACCAACCTTTGGCAGAATGGATATATCCATTCCTGCACCTGTCACAAAAAAGAACAACATAAACAACGGTGGGGTCATTCGATCCATTTGGTCAAATACCGGTCCCCAGTTATGGGAAATGTTCACAACGGTAATACTCAATGCCATACATGCAAGTAGCGGTGAAAAACTAAGCACCTCTATATGTGACACTGCCACACAGAAAGAAACCATTGCTATCGTTATGGCAAGTCTGTTTCCTCTGCCTGTAAAATATTTTATTAAGATAGCAAAAATAATTCCTAAAATAATGCCAAATGCAAGGGAACCAAATATTTCCTTAATCGGCTCAATAAATGTCATAAGACTGACCTGACCTGTGAGTGTTCTTGCCAACGCTACACAGATACCATAGGACATCAATGCTGTTGCATCATCAATGGCTACTACTGGAATCAAAGTCTTTGTGACAATACCATTCGCCTTATACTGTCTGGCAACCAATATTGTCGCTGCCGGGTCTGTTGCCGCTGCAATCGCTCCCATAATTAATGCCAGCTGAATGTTTCCCGTCACTGCAAAAATCCCTAGAGCAACTGCTATGACGGCACCTACCGACTCAAAACATGCAATAACAATCGGAGATTTTCCTAACTTTCTGATATATTTAAACTCAAATTCTGTACCTATAGAGAAAGCAATAAACCCGGTTGCCAAATCCTTGATAACATCAAATTTTGACACCATCTCTGCTGCTACATTCTGCCCAAAAAACTGTTCCATCTGCCGGGTACCAAGCACAAGTCCTGCCAAAAGTCCCATAATAATGTATCCTGTGACATTCGGTAATTTAAACTGTTTCACAATCTTACCTGCTATCAGGCATAAAAACAAACCGACTGTCAAATATATCAATAGTAAATATTTCGCGTCCATCTTATTCTCCAAGTCCCTCCGCAAAATCTATTGGAACAGTAAACATAACTCCTGTTCCCGGTTTATTCATATCTCCAATCACATTCTCAATCACTTGTTCAGCCTCTTTCAGCAATTCATCTTTTAAGATAAACAACAGAACTTTACACTCTTCATTATATTCAAAGTTCTTCGCACGTCTTAAAAATCCTCCAATTATAATGGAATCATCTGACCATGCACTTAATCCTTTCGTCATGCTCTTTGCATCAATGATTGTTCCATGATGCACACCAATTTTTTTCAGTTCATCATTTAATTCGCTGATTAATTCCGTCTGCTTCAAAATCAATGTTAATAACTTCATATTTCACCTCACCTTTCGTGAATAAATTATTTAAAAAGATTGTAAATACAATATTTCTGCTAAATAATTATTTTAATTCTTCTATCGCCTTTTCCAGCTGAACATCTTTCTTTTCATTTTCTCCCTGTTCCACCTGAATATCCGGCGTAATGCCCTTGCCATGAATGTTCTTTCCACTTGGTGTATAATATTTTTCTACTGTCAGTTTCACTGCAGAGCCATCACCTAACGGCATAATCTGCTGAACAATTCCTTTGCCAAAAGACTGCGTTCCTATAATCTTTCCTGCTTTAAAATCCTGTATCGCACCGGCAAAAATTTCTGATGCGCTGGCACTATTCTCATTCTGTAATACAACCATTGGCATATTCAGACAGTCCGGTTCCGATACTTGCTTTTCCTCTTTGCCATACTTATCCTTAGTGTAGACCAGTGTTCCCTCTGGAAGAATCTCATCTAAAATATCGCAGACGGTAGCATAAGAACCACCTGGATTATCTCTTACATCAAAAACAACTTTTTTCATCCCTTGATTTTTCAACTGATTCAAGGCCTTTGTAAACTGCTCTCCTGTCACCTCATCAAACTCAGTAATCTGTATATAACCAATCTCTTTATTCATCATCTTACTCTCAACAGTCGGAACTTTTACTTCATCTCTTGTAATCATTAGGTCTTTATATTTTTTCTCTGAAATTCCCTGAACCGATATTAAAAGCCGGGTCAGG
>CANPET010000042.1 GCA_947573465.1 uncultured Eubacterium sp. | reverse complement strand
TTTTTTCCGAAAATTTTAATTTTCATGGTACCACTTCCTTTCCTTATCTAGTACTTAAATTATACCATACTCTGCATATGTTTAACAATGAAAAACACAAAATTTTCAATAGTTATATTTTTAACTAAGTTATTGTGCAATTTACACAATATTATACCTTTTTCCCTTTTTCGACCAATATTGACATAATTGTGTGTAACTCAAGTTATTAACATATTTTTTAATGCGTTTTTTCTCGAAAATATGGGTTATTAACCGAGTTATTAACATTGTTAACCTTTTTTCGTGTTCTTTTATGTAAATCTTTGTCGAATGATAAAAGAACAAACGTTTTGTAAACATGTAATGAAATTGTGCATTTTCTACATAAACGCTTGACATTTTTATATATTAGGAAATATAAAATAACGTCCTATTATAGAAAAAAGACTATTATGGTGAAACTGTCTTCGCCATAATAGTCTTTTCACATATTCCTCTTTTAATTTATAATTCTTCTAGCCGCACATGGTGACCCCATTCCACTGATAATAATACCCGTAGATGGTGTTGACGCATGTATAATCTGTCCACCGCCAATATACATAGCCACATGACTGATTGTAGAACTGTTATATTTGTAGAACAACAAGTCTCCCGGTAATAATGCACTCATAGAAACTGCTCTTCCATTATATACCTGAGTATAAGATGAACGATTTAATGAATATCCAAAGTGTGCATACACCGACATTGTAAATCCTGAACAGTCTGTTCCATTTGTCAAACTGGAACCTCCATATACGTATGGATTTCCAAGGAACTGTTTTGCATATGCTACGACCGCTGACGCACCGGAACCTGATGCATTGCCATAAGATGGCTTCGATGTAGGTTTTGGTGTTGTTCTTCTTTGAGGAGTATATGTATTATTACTACTATTGTTGTTTGCATTTACACTATTATTCTGAGCCGGCTCGTCATTGTCATCTGACTGATTATTCTGGGCATTCTGCTCAGCCTCTGCAGCCAACTGTGCCTGACGCTCTCTTTCTTCCTGCTCTTTCTGTGCTTTAATTTTTGCTTTTTCTTCAGCATTGGTAATCGCTGTCTCCATATCCACGCTTACTTTTACGTAATCTGAGGATACCCAGCCACTAACACCAGCTCCAATCTTTACTTTGACCCACTTACCATCATCACTGAATTTTTTTATAACATAATTTTCATTATGGTAAACATTTGTCACAACACTGCCTTTTGTATTGGCTGATTTTCTTACGTGTACGCCAGAATCCTTCACATTAGCAAATACATACCCATTATCTAGTGCATTTGACTGTGCTCTCTTTCCTGTCACAAAATATTCAGCCTTAATATAGCCTTTGCAATTTCCTGATACAATTTTGTACCATCCGTTTTTTGTCGTTTCAACAATTCTTGCACCACAATTATTGTATATCTTACCTACCCGCTTTGATTTTGCGTTCGGCTTTTTTCTAACGTTTACATAATCTTCCTGACCACCACTTACGCGGGCAATGGCAATATCAGAAAACATCTTACTTTCTTTACTTTCGTTTTTGTTTTCTACCTTTTGAAGCGGCTGTGTTTTCTGCTCCGGTGCCGGAAGATATTTTGATAAATCTTCTTCACTTCCAACATTATTAATATATTCTTCTATCGCAACAGTAGCACCTGCGCTTGGTATTTCAGTCTTTAATTCTTCTGCAAACACTGGCTGTGCAAGTGTCGTAGTCATCACTACTGTAAGCACTCCACTAATAATTTTTTCCACATTATAGCGTCTCATTTTTATACGCCTCCGTTATTTATTTTTATAGCCTAAATGTTACAAATTTATTACAATCATAACATTACAGACAAACTATGTCAACCAGTTTTATAATCATATTATGGTAATTATTTTTTATCTATGGTATTTTATACATAGAAATATTATTTTAGTTTAAATAACATATGGGAGATTATCATGAAAAAAGCAGCGATTGTAACCGGCGCCTCAGGGGAAATTGGAGCCGCCATATCAGAACTATTAATAACTCAGGGCTATTCTGTGATAGGTACTTATTACAGCAACGAAAAATCTATTGACAAACTGACTCTACGACTTGGAAATAACTTTTTTCCTTTTCAGTGTGATTTATCAGATTTTGATGCTGCAAAAAGTTTACTTACTTATATAGAAGAAAAACAATTTCAAGTAGAAGTTTTAATTAATAACGCAGGTATTTCTATTATCGGATTACTACAGGATTTAACAAAAGAATCATGGAACAATATATGGAATACCAATGTTACTTCTGCCATTTCTCTCAGCCAGGCAGTAATCCCAGCCTTTTTGAAACAAGGTAGGGGGAGAATCATCAATATTTCTTCTGTTTGGGGAAGCTGTGGGGCTTCCTGCGAAACAGCATACTCTGCAACAAAGGGGGCCATCAATACATTTACCAAAGCTCTTGCCAAAGAACTGGCTCCTTCCAATATTCAGGTAAATGCTATTGCCTGTGGCATTATTGACACGAAAATGAACGCCCACCTAACCGACGAAGATATAAAACAAATCGTAGATGAGATTCCTGCCGGACGTCTTGGAACACCAGCTGACGTTGCAGAGACCGTCTGCGCCCTCCTTACAGCCAGCCCATACATGACCGGTCAGATTATCACCTTAGATGGTGGCTGGACAGTATAAAAACAACATATTGTAAAATCTCTAAAAATACATATAAGGAGCATATCACACTAAAAGTTCTAGTGCGATAGCCCCTTTTTTTATCTTCTTTCTAAAATTTTATCAACTAATTTTTGTAATTCTTCTTTATCAGGTAAATATAATTTATATTTTAATACGAATAAATTACTATTTATATCATGACATACCTTATTTTTTATCCAGATATGCCATATCTTCGTCACTGATTTCAAAATCAACCTGAACGTTTGAAATAATTCTCTCCTCTTTTGTTGATTTCGGAATTGCTACTGCACCTTTCTGGATACAATATCTCACGCAAATCTGTGGAATTGTTGCATTGTATTTCTCAGCAATCTTTGCAACATACTCATCATTTACCAACCCACCTGTAGCCAATGGTGAGTATGCCATCAGTTGTATATTGTTCTCCTTACATTTTGATACAATATGCTCCTGTCTGTTTCCTACATGAAAACTTATCTGGTCTACCATAGGAACTACCTTACAGTTATCCAGTATCGGCTGTATATGCTCCGGTGCAAAATTGGAAATTCCAATCGCTCTTGCTTTTCCACTCTCGTATATTTCTTCTAAAGCTTCCCAGCTTTCAATATTTCCTTCTGTACAGTCCATCCCCATCTTGTCCCAAGGCCATGGTGCATGAATCAAATACAAATCAATATATCCAAGTCCTAAATCTGACAATGACTCTTCAAAACATTTTTTCGCAATGTCATATCCTTTACATTCTGCCGGAAGTTTTGTTGTCACAAATATATCTTCTCTTGCAATTCCGAAATCCTTGATTGCTCTTCCTACGCTTGCCTCATTTCCATACGCTTTCGCAGTATCAATATGACGATAACCATTTTTTAGTGCAAACATTACCGAATTATATGTATCTTCTCCGTCCGGTATCTGCCATGTACCAAGCCCAATCTTTGGAATCTTCACCCCATTTGCCAATGTGTAAATTTCTTGTAATATCATTTCAACCTCCTTATATTTACAAAATTCAATTTTTAATTAATAAACACCTATTGTATCAATCCATTTTCATATTCCATAATACGGGATGCATTTCCACCAAATTCTGTAGCATCACCTTTATCATTGATAACATGCAAAATCTTTCCGTTTCCGTTTAATTTTACAGTGCATGTATTATGTAATTTTACCCCCTTCTTATCGGGTACTTCTACAGCACTGAAAATCTCTATATCTGCATCTCTGTTATAACAATAAGCACCGATACCATAACTTTCAAATTTATTTACACCATCATCTACCTTAATGGATGCATATCCTTTCACTTTACCATCATGGCTCATATATGCTTTCTGCTTTGGTGCATCATATGGCATTTCACTCTGATAGAAATATAATTTTCCATTGTCACCATTCCAGATTGTCTGATACTCCTGAAAATGTTCTACAAATAATCCATACATAATGGCATTATCTCCATTAATAATAATGCCATTTGGAGCAGTGTTGACATCCCATCCTACATTCGTACTGTGGTCAGCCCGCCATACCCAGAAATTGTCTCCTATTACATCATTGCTGTTTACAATAACACAGGTCTTAACCTTTCCTGCATATTTTCCACCACCTACTCTAAAGTAAACATCACTGAAACATAGTGGATTATCTGAATGAGACACATCTGTCTTCTCTTCACCTATTCTTAAAAGAGTTTCTGATTCCTTTTCTCCTGCATCAAATAAAAGTCCACATACTTTAATACCATCCACATCTGCAATTTCCATACATGCATTTCCATCTGCCGCCTCAAGCGTAGCCAATCCCATGCCATACATAATTGTATTTTCCTTAGACACTTTTAATGCCTTATCTAACTTATAAATACCCGGTGTAAACAAAATATGTTTTCCACTTTCTAATGCCTTGTTGATTGTATCAGCATTATCCTTTGGATTTGCTATATAAAATGTGTTTAAGCTATAAAATGTTCCTTTTACTCCATCTTTCCATGATATTCCCTGTGCATCCTTTCTGATTTCCGGAACCATAATACCATAGCCATTTTTTTCATCATAACAGATATATGGTTTTTCCTGAACCTTTGGTGCCTGTTTTACCGTAGTATAAGGGGCATACGGCCAGACGCCTGATGGAATGCTTGACGGGTCCTCTCCCACAAATACCATGTTCCATACGCCATTTTCCCAGAATCTCCACTGATTATTTCTACATAAATACTGCTGTTGAGAGCCGGATGAAACCATTCCGTCAAAATTAGAATCTGCAATAAATCCGCCACTGGACCATCCCTCTCCGTCACTTAAAACAATTCCATCGCTAGAATTTACTCTCCTTAGGGAAACTGCCTGAGAATTTGCCCACATACAATATTCATTGATACTGAAATTTTCTGCACTTCTCCAGAAATTGCATGTAGCATTGTGATACATCCAATTTGCATCTACCCAGAGTTTATTGATATTTGTATCTTTCGGTGAAATGCCAAGACCTGCTGCCTGCGTGTAGTATCCCACATTTACAAGCAACGACTTATCATATGTACCCGGTTTAAATAAAAGAGCATATCTTTCATCACCAAACTGGTTTGTCTCCTGTTTTTTAAAAATCTCTGTCACTTTACTTTGAATGTCTTCTGCTTTGTCTTCTGTATCAAAAACATAAACATTCTTTCCTAAAACAGCATCATCTGTTACCGCATCACCATCAGTAATATACTTTATTTGATTTCCCGTCTTTTCATCTGAAATAACAGTAGTTTTTTTATTATCTGTTTTATCGCTATCGCAGCCAAAGCACATGGCTGCCATCAATATGATTATGGTTGCAATTAAATATTTTCTCATGTCTTTCTCCTTCTAACATTTCTTAACTAAATATACTGCATGCCTTGTAGTTACAATCAAATTATTTCGTTTTTCGCCTCCAAAATCAAACGTAGTAGGACGCTCTGGAAGACAGATTGTCCCTGATAACTTACCATTTTCGTACACTTTGATATTGTCATCTCCTACATATATTTTATGGTTAAACTTACGAACCTTATAATCCCCTTCTTCTATGATCGGCACCGGATTCGTCAGCAGCCCTTCTTTTGTAATGTCACACTGCCACACACGCTTGTACATCTCATCAACGGAATACAACTTGCGTCCCGGCTTTGATCTTGAAAGATTATTGGCACGAATCAAATCGTAATGACATGGGATTATCGTAGAACCATCCGGTGCAATAAATGCTTTTCCCGGATTATACTCACATACCTCGCCAAAATCTGTACTGTCTCTCCAACGGTTTCCCGGATACAGTACTCGCTCTGGTTCTACATCTCCAATATTTATCTTTTCCAGTTTTTCAATATTGCCATCTTTGTCTATCGTAAACGCTACAACACTTGCACGATTGTCATACCAGAATCCATAGGAAGTACCAAAACTATCCGGTGGAAGCTGGTTCACAATCTCTTTTCCATTTAATGTGGCTTCCATTGGAATAGAATACTCACCAATCACAATGATATTGTCTCTCGTATCAAATCCAAGAGAATTAATTTTAAACGGCGATTCAAAAATCATGGTAAGCTTTAAGGATTTTCCGTCTAACCTGTAAATCTTCTTATCCATACTGTCCAGAAAATAAAAGTTTCCTCTTCCATCACAACACCCGCCATCTGCAAATCTGAATCCTGAATATAATAACTCCACACTATATTTATTTTTATCCTCTGCTCCGGTCTCTGTTTTCTGTCTTTGCTTTTTATCTGCAGTTCCTTTTATCTCAATACGTGAAGCCTGCCAAGGTCTTATCTCTGTATCTGAATTCACATCCAATAAAAAATTGTCTATTGTATATTTCATCTGAGAATAATTATGCACATTCAAAAACCTGATGTCTTTACAATCCCATATTTTTGCACAATAAGGAAATGGTTTTTGTACAAATACAGTTCTAAAACAATAGGTTGATGCAAATGTAATATTTTCACAATTGTGAAGTTCTATTGGTAGAGCAAACTCCCCTTCCGCCTTTTCCTCTTCACTTTGGAACCCATATATCGTAACATTTTTTGCATTTATCATTCTGATTTCACACCGTACATGATGTTCTAACGATAAACAGTATATCTTTGTAGGAACCTCTGTATTCTGTATTTTCACTCCCGCTGTCACATACGGGCTGGCCGACCAGATGTCTTTAAATACGCCGCCTCCGCCATATATGAAAAGACTTGGATATTGATAATCCCAGATTCTATCTAATCTTGCATCTCTTGCCCTGCCTTCATCATAAGGCATTTCAAATGCACCCGTTCCTTTTACCAGATTTCCATGACCTCCGAAAAATTTCACATCGTTCATATAGGAGTCCTTGTCTGCCTGCCAGTATACTCCACAAGCTCTCGGGTTTTTCCCTCCTGTATTTACTCCTAATCCAAATAAAATATTTTTCTTTTTTGAAGACTTTATAAAAGGTCTGACTTTTCCAAAGCCAGTAAACCTCTCTGCATTTTCCTTTAATATTAATTGTGTTGAGACCGGATTCATTCCAATGAAAACAGTATTTTCTTTTAGTGAAATCGTATCTGTAAGGATATATTCCCCTTGTGGAAAATAGATTACTTCGTACTTTTCTATGGCTTCTTTTAGTGCTGCTGTATCATCCGTAACTCCATCTCCCTGTAAGCCTGCTTCCTTCGCATTCATCCACTGCTGCATCTGAGGAAGCGCAGGCAAATCTGTCTTTAATATACTATAATCTATCTCTCTGGAATAACGGTAAATTTCATCATGAAACTGTTTTTCCGGATTTTCGTCGCTGACCACCACACCATGTATATATTTTTCTAATTTGCAGGGATTATCTTCACTGCCAATTTTCTTATCTGTATCTTTAAATCTTACAATATTTTCTACCGTCTTCAAATAACAGTTCTTTACGTTAATCTGGGTCAGTTCGTTTTTTTCCTGAGCAATATCTAACAAAATATCCATATTCTCAAAAACGGAATCTTCAATAATAAGTTTTTCAAAATATCCTTCTTCCACATCTATAAACTTTGATGTATTGACACTATGTGTCCTGATAATATTAAGTCCGGCTTCTCTTGTTTTTATGGCCGCAGCTTTCTGTCCACAAAATCTGGTATCCACCATAACAAAAGGCCAGCCCGGTGAACATTTCGTCGTAATAATTCCATATTGCCCGCCATTAATATAAATATCTTCCATCTCATTACCTACATCATAGATTCCGGCCATTCCGGACTCCACGTAAATATCAATATGGTTGATAAAACAGTGCTGGGCATAATGTGTACGAAATGCTACTCCATAAGGATTTCCTTTTCCCATTCGCACGTTGATATTGGATATCGCACTATAAAAAGTCCCCGGATTAGCATCCTCAATAAGAGTTTCATCCTCCTGCATCATATTGGTAAACCAGAACAGATATTTAAATCCACCTTTCTGCTCGGGATGAGGTATATCAAAACCATCTGCATTGTCTTTTAAAATAAACTCCGGTCTGTTCTTTCCATATCCAATCATTCTTACTGCCTTTGGCATATAGATTGTCCTGCTGAGTAGGTATTTTCCTTCCGGCACAAAAAGAACACCGTAACCCTGCTGTTCTACAACAGAATAAATGGCTTTCTGTAACTGCTCACTGACATCTACAGTTCCATCCCTCTTAATATCATAAAACTCTTCCGTAAAATAGACTGCCTTTTCGTCTGTTAATCTTTCCTGATAAAATGATAATCCGTTCATTCCATAACCTTTCATTTAGAATATTTTCATAACGCCTTACTTTTATTTCTTCTTTTTAATTCTTTTTCTAATGGCTTGCATTCGATGATCCAAGTCTGCACTTTGTTCTGCACATTCTATTAAATCTTTTGCCAATTGTTCCATCAATTCCGGCGCAATATCTTTTTTGTATCTTAACTTATGTTCCAAAGTTGCCCAAAAATCCATAGCAATCGTCCGAAACTGTACTTCAACCTTCATCGGACGTTTTTCATCTTCCAGAAAAATAGGTACCTCGACAATAAGATGAAGACTACGATATCCACTCTCTTTTGGACTTGCAATATAATCCTTCTGTTCTATTAAAGTAACATCATCCTGCTGTAACAGTAATTTTGCCATTTTATAAATATCTTCTTCAAAAGAACAGATAATTCTGATTCCTGCAATGTCTGTAATATACTCTTCTATGGCATCGGTCGTCATCGGTATCCCTTTCTTTTTCATTTTTTTGATTATGCTATCCGGGGATTTTAATCTGGATTTAATGGTTTCAATAGGATTTTCATCATATCTCAAAGAAAACTGCTCATTTAAAACCTTAAATTTCGTCTCCACTTCCATAATGGCACACTTATAATATGACATTAATCTGGTATATGGTAACGACCCCTCCTTAATCTTTTCCAAGTGTTCTTCCTTGGTCAACTCCTTAAAAAAGTGTTCCTTTAAATGTTTAACTATCATATTTTTTCTCCGTACTTAAAAACTAAATATTATTATAACATTTCAAAAGCAAGAATGAAACAATTTTATTCCCCAAAAGTAATATAAAATAAGAAAAAACAGGGAGTAAAAATCAGTTCACTGAATTTTTACGCCTGTTTTTTTCTCGTTTTATAGTGCACTTAACTCGGATTTTACAAAATAAAATCTCAGTGTATTATCAGAGTAATTCATTACTTTTTTATAAATGCAGCACTCTCTCTTTAATCTCCTGTGTCCTTCCCTGATTCCAGAACTGTGTTCCAATATATCCACAGGTTCTTCTGGCTACACTCATCTTATCCTGATTTCTGTTGCCACAGCTTGGGCATTCCCAAACCAGTTTTCCTGATTCTTCATCAGAAATAATCTGAATCTCTCCATTATATCCACAACATTCGCAATAATCTGACTTTGTATTCAACTCTGCATACATGATATTGTCATAGATAAACTTCATTACTTCTATAACTGCCTCAATATTATCCTGAAGATTTGGAACTTCTACATAACTGATAGCTCCACCCGGTGATAATTTCTGAAAATCTGATTCGAATTTTAATTTACTGAATGCATCAATCTCTTCTGTTACATGTACATGATAACTATTTGTAATGTAATTCTTATCCGTTACGCCCTGTATTACTCCAAATCTCTTCTGCAGGCATTTAGAGAATTTATAAGTGGTAGACTCCATTGGAGTTCCATATACAGAGTAACTGATATTCTCTGCCTCTTTCCATTCTTTACACTTATCATTCAGTCGCTGCATAACCTTAATTGCAAATGGTTTTGCCTCTGGGTCTGTATGAGACTTTCCAGTCATTCTCACACACATTTCATAAAGTCCTGCATATCCAAGAGAAATTGTCGAATATCCATTATATAATAATTTGTCAATCGTTTCACCTTTCTTCAGGCGTGCCAATGCACCATTCTGCCAAAGAATCGGTGCCACATCCGATGGTGTTCCAAGCAGTCTCTCATGTCTGCATCTCAATGCTCTGTGGCAAAGTTCCAGTCTTTCATCTAATATCTTCCAGAACAAGTCCATATCTCCATTGGAAGAACATGCTACATCTACTAAGTTAATCGTAACAACTCCCTGATTGAAACGTCCGTAAAACTTGTGGCTGCCATCAGCATTTCTCTGGCTGTCTTCTACTGTAAGGAAAGAACGGCATCCCATACATGTATATACATTTCCATTCTTCATTTCCTTCATAACCTTTGCAGAGATATAATCCGGAACCATTCTTTTTGCTGTACATTTTGCAGCTAACTCTGTTATATGCCAATACTGTGAATTCGGTGTTACATTATCCTCATCTAAAA
>CANPET010000041.1 GCA_947573465.1 uncultured Eubacterium sp. | reverse complement strand
TGTTCCATATTTTTCCAGGCATTCCTGATATGATAATAGCATTCTACAATTCTCACCTCTCTTAAGTAAAAGTAGGTATTTTTTATATCTTTACCTGCTTTTACTTAAATTTTATCATGCAGACAAATTTTGTCAAGATATAACCAAAAGGGATGTAGGTATTTTAAATATTTTTACCTACATTCCCTTTAACACTCCTTTGTTTCATCATCAGTGATTTCACTTCTATAATGGAACGAAACCGTCTTCGGTTAATTCTTGGTCAGAAAATTTTTATAGTAATTGGACCGCCCGCAAAATCGCAGGCGGTCTACTTGCTTATACGTTGGTAATCAGTGTGGTCAAGGATTTTCTCTGTCCTTCAGTAGGGTTCTCCTTTGACATCAAAACGACGCTCTCAACGTGAACTGTCTGCCCAAACATATCGCACGGTGTCACTTCCTTCACTTTATATCCGTTTCCTTCCAGCCACTTCAAGTCTCTCGCCAACGTAGCACTATCGCAGCTTACATACACAATACGTTCCGGTGCCATCTCCACCATCGTTTTAAGCAACGCCTCATCGCAACCCTTTCGTGGTGGGTCGACCACAATCACATCCGGTCTGCACTCTGCCTCTCCATGATGTTCTTCAAAATACTTTGGTACGACCTCTTCTGCTGCCCCTACCAAAAACTCTGCGTTCTCTATCCCATTAATTTCTGCATTGATTCTCGCATCCCGTATCGCCTCCGGTACAATCTCCACACCGATGACTTTCTTCGCTGACTTTGCAAGAAACAAAGAAATACTTCCGATTCCACAGTACAAATCCCATACCGTCTCATTGCCTGTCAGCCCTGCATACTCCAAAGCCTTTCCATAAAGTTTCTCCGTCTGTGTCGGATTTACCTGGAAAAATGACAATGGAGAAATCCGAAACTTCACATCACCAATATAATCCTCAATATATCCAAGACCATATAAACTTACAATCTTCTTTCCAAGAATAACATTATTCTTTTCCTTATTAATGTTAATAGAAATATCGCTCATCCCTTGAATTGTTAATAATTGTTCCACCAATTCCTGAAAATATGGCAAATTATCTCCATTAATAACGACGCACACCATTACTTGTCCAGTCTTTGCACCTATACGGATTAGTACATGCCTTACCAGACCTTTATGGCTCTTTTCGTCATAAGGTGTGATTCCTCTGACTTCCATAAATGTTTTTACAATTTCCATAACACGTGCATTCACATCTGATCCTGCCTGACTCTCATCTCTCTGCATTCCCAATGCACAAGACTCTATCTCCACGATGGAGTGAGTTCTCCCTGCATAAAAACCACTGACAATCTGCCCCTCACGATTTACCCCTACTGGAAACTGTGCCTTGTTTCTGTAATGAAATGGACCATTCTCTTCTTTTCCCTTCAGGCATAGTTCTTCCATGCCCATAATCGGCTTCATCTCAAACTCTGTAATTCCACCAATTCGTTTAATATTGTTATATACCTTTTCCTCTTTAAACTTCAGCTGCTGCTGATAATTCATTGCCTGTAACTGACATCCTCCACAGCTGTTGGCCTTTGGACATACTGGCTCTACACGATATGGTGATGGTTTCACAATCTCAATTAACTTCGCAAAAGCATAGTTCTTCTTTGCCTTCATAATCTTTACACGTACTACATCACCTATTACCGTATCTTTCACAAAGAGGGCATAGCCCTCTATCTTACCTATGCCCTCTCCTGTTGTTCCCTGATCTATAATTTCAACTTCTAAAACATCATTCTTGTTAAACACTTTATGTAAACCGCCTTGTTCTCTTATTCTACTCTGTCGTCCTTCTTACATTGCTCTCCAACAACCGATTATATCCCAACCACTGGTCTGCGCCTGCCATACTGTTACTTTCAAAAATTTCTTTCATTGTTTCCATCTTCGCATCTGTATTATCTGCAAAATTAAGCGCCAATGCTTCAATCAATGCCGGTTTCTTTGGAGAACCATATTCCAGTTCGCCATGATGTGCCAAAATACAATGCTTCAATTCATTTGCCTGCTTTACAGGGAAATCTGGAATTGTCGCAATAATTTTCGACACCATTTCTGAGCCCATAACAATATGTCCTAACAACTGCCCTGCGTCTGTGTAATCATTGGATGGAAAATCTGACAACTCATACACCTTTCCAATATCGTGACATATGGCAGATGTAATCAATAAATCTCTATTTAAAATCGGATACTGCGTCGTATAGAAATCACACAATTTTGTTACTGCTAATGTATGCTCTAGCAACCCACCAATAAATCCATGGTGAACACTTTTCGCCGCTGAATGTTTCTTAAACGCTTCTGAGAACTTTGTATCATCAATAAACAAGCTACCTAAAATCTGTTTATAATATGGGTTATTAACACTGGCGATGAATTTTAACAGTTCTGTCATCATTTCATCCATGTTTTTATCAGTACAAGGCAGATAATTAGACGGATCCACACTGTCCTCACTAATCTTTCTGGCTCTCTTAATGCTTAACTGTGTCTGTCCGTTAAATACTGTCACATCACCATGAACCTCTACATAATCAAGTGCTTCAAAATCTTCTATCCCCATGGAACCCGGATCCCAGATTTTTGCATCTAACTGTCCTGTTTTATCCTGCAAAATAACATTTTCATATTCTTTACCTGTCTTTGTCATTGCACTTGTTTTCTGCTTGCACAAATATATTTCCTGTATTCTCTCACCTTCACGCAGTGTTTCGATATATTTCATAATGTCCTCCTAGTATAAATTCTGTAACAATTCACCCTTTAATTTTCTTATTTACAATTTACTTTTAGGGATATTTCGGCTAAACTTTATTATAATTGATAATGATATTAAATACAAGAATTAGAACACTAGGAGGCACTATGAATACAAAAGTTCTAAAGACCTTAGAATTTCATAAAATAATCGAACAATTAAAAGAGGAAGCCGGTTCAGACCTTGGAAAAAATTTATGTGCAAAGCTTTCCCCTTCCACAAATTTACATGAAATAAAACATACACAGCAACAGACCAGTGATGCTCTTACACGCATCTGGCAGAAAGGCGGTGTATCTTTCTCTGGATTGCATGATATTGGAGAATCTTTGAAACGCTTAGATATCGGAAGCACCCTGGGCATGGGCGAACTTCTTCGCATCAGCTCTCTTCTGAAAGTAGCAAACAGAATTAAAACCTTTTCCAGACGTGAGGATGCTGACACGAAAGACAGCCTTGATGAACTATTCGAAGCAATCGAACCGCTTACCAACTTAAATAAAGAGATTGAAAAATGTATTATCTCCGAAGAAGAGATGGCTGACGATGCTTCATATAATCTTAAAAATATTAGAAGACAAATGAAAATTACAAACGACCGTATTCACAGCCAGTTAAGCAATCTCGTGAATTCACAAAGTGGTAAAACCTATCTTCAGGACTCTTTAATTACTATGAGAGACGGCAGATATTGCGTACCTGTAAAACAGGAGCACCGTGGAAACGTATCCGGTATCATCCATGACCAGTCTTCCAGTGGTTCTACCCTTTTTATTGAACCTGCTGCCGTTGTAGAGCTGAATAACAAACTTCGTGAACTCTCTGCCAAAGAAGCGGATGAGATTCAGATTATCTTAGCAAACTTAAGCGTTTTATGCAGCGAATACATGGAGCAGTTAAAGCTTGACTTAGAAACTTTACCTAGACTTGATTTTATTTTTGCAAAAGCAAGTCTGGCAAAGAAAATGAAAGCAACTATGCCAGATTTTAACGACCAGAGATATATTCACATTAAGAAAGGACGTCACCCATTATTAGACCAGAAGAAAGTAGTTCCTATAGATGTTCATTTAGGTTCCGACTTTACCCTGCTGATTGTTACAGGACCAAACACCGGCGGTAAAACCGTTTCTTTAAAAACAGTCGGTCTTTTATCCCTTATGGGGCAGGCCGGACTTCATATTCCTGCTCTTGATGGCAGTAAACTTGCTGTATTTCAAGAAATTTTTGCCGATATAGGTGATGAACAAAGTATTGAACAAAGTTTAAGCACTTTTTCTGCCCACATGGTAAACACAGTGAATATCTTAGAAAACGCAGACCAGGATTCCCTTGTACTGTTTGATGAGCTGGGTGCCGGTACAGACCCTGTAGAAGGAGCTGCGCTCGGTATCGCGATTTTGACATTCTTAAAAAATATGGGAACACGCACTATGGCAACTACCCATTACAGCGAACTGAAATTATTTGCATTATCCACAGAGGGGGTTCAAAATGCCAGCTGTGAATTTGACGTGGAAACCCTCAGACCAACTTACCGGCTCCTGCTTGGTATCCCCGGTAAAAGTAATGCTTTTGCCATATCCGAAAAACTTGGTCTTCCAAAATATATTATAGACGATGCCAAATCCCACATTGATGCAGAAGATGAACAGTTTGAAGATGTTCTAGCCGAACTGGAACGTCAAAAGAAACAGATCGAAAAAGACAAGGAAACCATTTCCGTTTACAAATCACAGATTGCATCGTTAAAGAAAGATTATGAATATAAAACCAAAGAGCTTAACGAAAAGAAAGATAAAATCTTAGGAAAAGCCAGAGAAGAAGCTTTGGACATCCTAAAAGAAGCAAAAGAAACAGCAGATGCTGCCATTAAAAACATTAATAAATATGGAAAATCAGGTAACACTAGAGAATTAGAAAAATCCCGAAGTGCCGTAGGCTCCAAGATAAAGAAAAACCAAAGCCAGTCTTCTATGAAGGCAGCTGCTCCAAGCAAAAATTATAAACCTTCAGATTTTAAATTAGGTACCGGAGTAAAAGTTTTAAGTATGAATTTAAATGGTACTGTGGCATCTCTTCCAAATGCAGATGGTAACTTAACTGTTAAGATGGGTATCCTAAATTCTAAAGTTAATATTAAGGACTTAGAAATTATTGATGAACCTGATATTAAGGCTCCAGGACTTACACGAAACAGCAGTGGCAAGATTAAAATGAGTAAATCCATGAATATTAAGATGGAATTAAATTTAATCGGAAAAAACGTGGACGAGGCATTAGGCGAACTGGATAAATATTTAGATGATGCCTACCTTGCACATCTGCCACAAGTATATATCATTCATGGCAAAGGAACAGGAGTACTGCGAAGTGCAGTGCAAAACCATTTAAAGAAATGTAAATATGTGAAATCCTTCAGAAACGGAGAACACGGGGAAGGCGGTGCCGGTGCAACAGTTGTTACATTCCAATAAATTGATTCACGCAATTTTGAAACAACGACACAACTCTTAACAAATTTACAATTTATTCTAATTTATTTAACAATAAAGAATTATGATATAATTATATAAAAATGGAGGAAAATCATATGGCTATTAAACAAAAAATATTAATTGTAGATGATGATGAAAACATCGCAAATCTTATCTCACTTTATTTAACAAAGGAATGTTTTGAAACAAGAACAGAACATGACGGTCAGTCAGCTTTAACTGCATTTAAAGAATATGCTCCAGATCTTATTCTTCTTGACATTATGCTTCCCGGCATCGATGGATACGAAGTATGCCGTGAGATACGAAAAAATTCGAAAGTACCTATTATTATGCTTTCTGCCAAAACAGAAGTTTTTGACAAAGTACTGGGACTGGAACTTGGTGCTGATGATTATATGATAAAACCATTTGACTCCAAAGAACTTGTTGCCAGAGTAAAGGCTGTTCTCAGAAGATACACTGCCCCTGCAAATGATACTTCAACACCTACATCAGACAAATATGTTGAATATAAGGATTTAGTTATCAACTTATCCAATTATGAAGTTTTATATAAAGGAGAACCGGTGGAAATGACTCCTAGAGAAATTGAGTTACTGTTTTTCCTTGCCTCATCTCCAAACCAGGTATTTACCCGTGAACAGTTGCTGGATCATATCTGGGGATATGAATATGCAGGTGATACCAGAACCGTAGATGTTCATATTAAGAGAATCCGTGAAAAAATTTCTGATACAGATGAATGGTCTATTGGAACAGTATGGAGTGTAGGGTATAGATTCGAGGTACATAATAAATAATGAAAAATTCAATTTTAACAAAGTTTTTTATTGGATATTTTTCCTTTGCAGTCTTGGGATTTTTATTAATTACATATTGGTCAACCAATCTGATATACAATCATTTATTGCAGGAAGATGCAAAAGAATTAAACAACTATTCCGCGATTGTTGCCGAAAACATTGCTCATGTAACGGAAACTTCCTTGGATGATATTGACAATCCTGATGATTTTTTCAGTGATTTTAATGAAGTTCTTGACTGTAATATTCTTATTTTAGATAATAATAAAAAGTTAATTTTTACTACAGACAAAACACAGTCACTGAATACAGATGCCAGCAACATTATTATAGAAGACTTTAACCCGGGAGACTATCCTAAGGGAAAATACCGAATAAACAAATTATATAAAATTTATAAAACAGACACCTTAAGCGTTGTTCATAACATTGAGAAGAATAATAAAAATTACGGATATGTCGTAGCACATATGCCGACTTCTTTTATCAAGAAAAGCAGTTACGATGTTACTTTTATTTTTTTCATGACCTATTTGATTATTCTAATATTGTCCTTAATTATTTTCTTTAACTTTATGTGGTTTATCTATTTGCCACTAAAACAGATTCGACTGGCGGCTATGGAATATGCAAAAGGAAATTTTGAATATGAGGGTCTTAAAGTTAATAATGACGATGAAATCGGTGATGTTGCCAGTTCACTGAAGTATATGTCAAAACAGTTGAATAATTCCAGAGAATATCAGAAAAATTTTATTTCTAATATTTCTCATGATTTCCGTTCACCTTTAACATCTATTAAGGGTTATCTTGAAGCAATGATGGACGGTACAATTCCGCCGAAAGACCATAATAAATATCTGTCTATTGTATTGTCAGAAGCAAACCGATTAGAAAAATTAACTACCGGCCTAAGAGATTTAAACAGCTGGAACAGCACTGGACCAGAACTTATATTTGAAGAATTTAATATGGAAAATGTTGTTGCTTCCACCGTGGAAACTTTTCAGGGAAGTTGTGAAAAAAAACATATTGAACTGATTATTCAATTTCCTCCAAAGCATTATAATGTATATGCTGATAAAGGAAAAATCGAACAGGTTTTATACAACTTATTAGATAATGCCATTAAATTTAGCAATATAAGTTCTAAAATTATTATAAAAATCTATAATCGAGGTGATAAAGTTTACTGCTCCGTCAAAGACTTTGGTATGGGCATACCTGCCGGCAGTCTTGACAAAATATGGCAGCGTTTTTATAAAACTGATCTATCACGTGGTCGTGACAAAACCGGCTCCGGTATCGGTCTTGCCATTGTCAAAGAAATTATAATGGCGCACAATGAACACATTGATGTAATCAGTACAGAAGGAGTTGGAACAGAATTTGTCTTTTCCATAAAACGGGCAAAAAAATAAATTTATTCTTAAAATGTTATAAGCAGACATTAACATGCCAATGTCTGCTTATAACATTTTAATCGAAT
Organism: uncultured Eubacterium sp.; assembly: GCA_947573465.1. GTDB lineage: Bacteria > Bacillota > Clostridia > Lachnospirales > Lachnospiraceae > Eubacterium_G. The sequence goes on along the minus strand of CANPET010000041.1, from coordinate 3,051 downwards.
ATCTTGTGTTATCTTTGCAATAAACTCCGAGTTGGTAGGTCTATCTTTTCCCGTACTCATTATATACTTAAATTCTTTATGAGTGGGATTCTCTTCATCAATAATCCATGCCACTTCAATTGCATGACGTATTGCTTTCTCAACCCTCTGTGCTGTAGAATCATGTTTCCTTGCTATATCCGGATAAAGCACTTTTGTTACAGCATCTAATTTTCCATCATTTCCTAATACTTCTTCCACCGCCGTAATTATATACCTGTACCCTTTTAACCGCACCGGAATCCCTATTTCATTCAACCGCCTTGCAATCATTTCATCTAACTTTTGATAGGTTCTGTCAATATTATTAAATCTCACTTTTTTCATATTATCTGAATTTTCAACCTTATTCATTCTATCATATAATGTCCTTATTTTTAAAGACATTGACCCTACATCATAAGGTTTTGTCAACACATAATCTACCCCTTGATTAAAAGCTTCACTAACTAGTAAATTATTTGTTAAAGGCGTTGTCATAACTAATTTTTGTTCACCATTTACACCATATTGATTCATTTTATCTAACAATGCATACCCATCATAAATTGGCAGCAATAAATCAAAAATTACAATGTTAGGATTTTCTCTTTCAAAAATTTCATATGCTTCTTTTCCATTATCTACGGCTCCTACTACTTCAATATAATTATCCTTTCTCAATTCCTGCAGTAACTGCTGTCTGACAACCACCTGATTGTCTGCAACCAGTACTTTTAACTTTTTCATAGTTTTTCTCTCCTTAAAATTATTAGATTTTATCAAATATAATTAGAAACACCCCGCTTAATATCGACATATTCATACAAATATTTGCTTAAAACACCGTTTTTCCCCCGTTTTTTTACATTACTACATTATAATTTCTTATTTTTTCAAAAAACAGAAACCATTATTTATAATAAAAGCAAAGGACGCTACCATTAGTTTTGTTTTGTAAAATATTCTTCGCATATTTCAAAACATTTTCTGATATAATTTTGTGTAGACAAAACAATTTAAGACAAAGTAAAAAAACTTCTGGCATATATTTTCTATAAATGTAAAATATTATATTGTTGCATTATGTCAACAATTGTATTATTATAATTCTATAAAATTTAAAGGAGGCTTACACAATGGCTTACAAAATTAACGATGGTTGCATCGGTTGTGGTGCATGCGCAGGTGCCTGCCCAGTTGGCGCTATTTCAGAAGGTGACGGAGTTTTCGTTATTGATGAATCTGCATGTATCGAATGTGGAGCTTGTACAGGTGCTTGCCCTACAGGTTCTATTGAATTAGATGCTTAATTACGTTAAAAGAGACCTTCCATGATGGTGGTCTCTTTTCTAATTTATTCTGTTACTACTTTTTTACCAATATGTAACTCTTGTTTTTTCTTTTCTGTCGCTGCCTTCTTTTGTTTCTCCTGCTTTTCTTTCTGTTCTTGTTTCTTTGTTTTCTTTAAAAGCATTCTTTCAGCCTTCACTTGTTTCTTTTTATCTTTTTTACTCATTTTCTGCTTTGAACGCATTGTTTCATCCAGTTTCTTAAATCGTTCTTCTTCTCTCTCATCCTGTGTACGAATTAAGTAATTCATCTCCTTTAAAACAGTTTCACTCACATTACCACTCACTTCTTTTCCCAACTCTGAAGCACTTTCTTTTAAAGCTTTACATACAACCTTATTCATAATCGCCTGAAACTGTTCCATCTTACTTCCTGACTGCTTCTGCTCTACAATACTTTTTTCCCCCATTTCACGATATTCACTGACCACACCTGTACTCCCTACTCTTACAGACTGCTGCATCACAGGTGCACTTACCTCTCTTGCAGTTAATGGCATAGACATTCCCGTTCTGGCATTACAATTCTCTCCTTCTCTGGTATCCGGGTCTGTCAACATCATTTTTATTGTACGAAGACTATAGCCCTGATTTTTTAGATCTCTGACATTTTTTAATAAATTAATATGATTGTCCGTATAATACCGATGCCCCATCTCATTTCTAGGAATCACCACATTCAATACTTCTTCCCAATATCTTAAAACATGCGACTCTACTCCTAACATCTTTGAAGCGTCTGATATAATATATCGCTTTTCCCCCATTTTAACCTCCTTAATTGACCGTGAAACTCTCTCTCTTCAAACATTTTATTATTCTTATAATTTATGAAAAAAGCTCTGCTCCCTATGAACACTCTTATTATAAAACCAATTATATGCCCTATTCAACACTTATATCACTGCAAATTTTGTAACCTTTTGCGTACTTGTCGAACAAATAAATATTATGACAAAGACCCCAGGGCTGTGCCCTGGGGTCTTAAAATATATAGAGAAAAACTTCGAAAGGTTTTCTATTAGCTATAAACTTACCACTTCAAATCTATTACAAGTGCTGTAGGGTTTGTATAGTGAAGAAGTGTACTCTGGTCATTTACATCATCATAGCAGAAACCATATGAGAAATTGTTTACTGAATGCTGATGTAAGAATGCTGAGTAATAATTGTATGTTCCGTTTTTATAGTATGCACTTGGATTCTGATAGTTGGCCGGATCTGTTGCAACACCTCTATTAAATGCTGCACAAAGCTGAGCTTCAATAACTAACTCTGTAGATACGCCTCTGTTGAAATTACCCTTTCCTTCCAGTACATCCTGAGTTGTTGGCTTATAAACAGTGTATGTTCCATTATCTCCATCTTTTGTAAATGTCATATGATCACCGTTTACTTTACCTCTGAATGTACCTGCATCACACTTAAATACTAATGTTTCTCTTGAATACTTACTCCAAAATTCATTAATATATGCATCAAAGTAATTTCCATTTTCTTTGCCTTCATTAAATGAACCCTTACATGGAGCCATGATTCTGTCTTTATTTACAAGTGACTGCCAGATAGAAGGTGCTGAAGCTTTGTATGCTGCAAATATCTGATCTCTTGTTCCTACATCACCTACTGTCTTATCATATACATCATAGTCACCAGGTCTGTTATCAAATCCGCCCTGTCC
>CANPET010000040.1 GCA_947573465.1 uncultured Eubacterium sp. | reverse complement strand
GAATTAGTTTTCCTATTTTTGCGTTTCTTTTAGTAGAAGGATTTTTTTATACAAGAGATCGGGTCAGACATGGTATTGTATTGGGAAGTTTTGCCATCATATCTGAGCTTCCTTATAACATGTTGTATGGAAGCGTTTTAAATTTAAGTCATCAAAATGTTATTTTGACATTATTTATTGGTTATATGATGATATGGGCATTGGAATCAATATCCATGTATAGAGTGAATTATTCTGAAAACCTGTTAAAGAAAATTGGTGCAGGAAGAATGAATACGATTCTTGAACTTTTAGTGATGTTAATGGGATTTACTATAGGATATTTTATCAATTGTTCTTATTCTTATGCCGGAATCATGTTGATATTATGCTTCTATGTATTCCGGAAATATCATATTGGAAGGGCAGTATCAAACATTGTTTTTAATATGGGAATGTTTGGTTACAGTATTCAATGGCTGGGAGTGTTTAGTATTATCCCAATTGCTTTTTATAATGAAAAGCCGGGAAAGTATAAATGGAAGTATTTCTTTTATATATTTTATCCGGCGCATATTTTGATATTGACGGCACTTAAAATAATTCAGTTAAAGTTTTTTAGGTAAAAATATTAGAATCCGATAGTACAGGTTACTGTCGGATTTTTAAATATAATAATAGTTTTAAAAATGTTTTTACTAAAATGACCCCCTTTTTCTATAAAATGATTCCTTTTTATGTTTTTTATTTCGTTTATACTTAGAAATAACTTTGAAACGAATTAGAAAAAATTAGGAGGAGAAATCATGATATCAAAGTTTATGAAGAAAACAGTAACATTTGTATTGTCTGCAGCGATGGTTGTTTCAGCTATGACAACATCAGTCAATATGTCAGTTCAGACGGTGAAAGCAGCACCAACCACCGGATCGCAGTTAGTGTGGAGCGATGAGTTTAATGGTTCATCTATAGACACTTCAAAATGGGGTTATGAAATAGGAACCGGAGCAAGTGGATGGGGAAATAATGAACTTCAGTATTATACTAACAGAACAGATAATGCTTATGTTTCCAATGGAGCACTGCATATCAGGGCAAAAAGGGAATCCTATGGTGGTAAAAATTATACATCGGCTAGGTTGAATACAAATGGAAAATTTACTTTTAAGTACGGATATGTTGAGGCACGTTTGGCATCCAGTCAGGGAATCTGGCCTGCATTCTGGATGTTAGGAGCAAATATTGGAAGTGTAGGCTGGCCTGCATGCGGTGAAATTGACATTATGGAAGCAATTAATGCAGAAAATAGAACATATGCTACATGTCATTGGAATTGCAATGGACATGCAGAATTTGGAAAGCCTACAGGGAATTTTGATATCACACAATATCATACATATGGATTACAGTGGGATAGTCAGTATATCAGAATGTTTGTGGATGGAAATAAAATTTATGAAATGTATATTGCAAACAATACTGGAGATACAGAAGAATTTCACAGACCATTCTATTTATTACTAAATGTAGCAGTAGGTGGAAACTGGCCGGGATTTTCAGTGAATGATAGTGCATTCCCTCAGGAAATGAAAGTGGACTATATTCGTGTATATCAGGAAAACCCATCTTATAATAGTTCAGCATCAAGCAATGTGGACCATAATACAGGAAGTGGAAACACTGGAAATACTGGTAACACAGGTAATACTGGTAACACCGGAAATACAGGAAATACACCTGCCAGTGGTATGGGAATGAATTCAGCAGGAGCAGGTTCAGCTACAGCGTATGTAAATGATTCTTCGTGGACTGATATTCATTATTCTGTAAATGGTGGTGCACAGCAGAATGTAAGAATGACACAGTCAGGTTCTAAAGCGACATATACTATCAATGGATTAAAATCAGGTGATAATGTAAAATATTGGTTTACTTATTGTAATACATCTGGGTATGTAAAGGATACAGCAAGTTATACATATACGCATAATGGCAGTAGTTCCTCAGGAAATACAGGAAATCAGGGCAGCACAGGAAGCCAGACGAGTATCAATTCAGCAGCCGGTGATATATATATTTATCAGGATGCAAATTATGGTGGACGTTCAGCTTCACTGGGATTGGGAAACTTTAATTTAGCATCATTACAGGCAAAAGGATTTAAGAATGATGATTTGTCATCTATTAAGTGTCCATGGGGTTATAAAGTGACAATGTATGCAGATGATAATTTTAAAGGTGCAACAAAGGTTATTACAGGGGATACATCTTATGTTGGAAATGATTGGAATGATAAGGTATCTTCCATAAAGGTAGAAAAGGCACGTTATCGAATTGTAAACCGTCATAGTGGTCTTTGCCTTGATGTTTCAGGTTCTAATACTGCAAGTGGTACAAATGTTCAGCAGTGGACAGGAAATGGTACATTAGCACAGACATGGGAAGTGTCATTTAATAAAGAAGATTCCACATATGTTCTGACCAGTGCGATTCATGGAAAGGCAGTTGATATGGGAGGATGGTCCAAAGATAATGGAGGAAATGCTATTATCTGGGATAACAATAATACAAACAATCAGAGGTGGTATATTACATCAATAGATGGTGGATATTCATTCCTTATTAATAAACATAGTAATAAATGTCTGGAAGTAGGTGGATGGTCAACATCAGCTGGTGGAAATGTTCAGCAGTGGGAATATTTTGCACAGGCAAATCAGCAGTGGAAATTTGAAATGGTAAACTAATTGATTGAATATTGTAAGAATAAAAAGGGAAGTCATTATAAAATGGCTTCCTTTTTTACTCAGGATAGATAAGTTTGTCATCAGATATATTTTTTAGTACTTCGTCATAATATTTTTGGCACACATACTTTGCCATATTTAAATTCATATCCAGATAGTTGCCACAGTCTTTGGCACAGGCTCCAGGTACATCCCCATTAAAATCTTTCATGAATTCATAGGACCGAAATAGATAACTTTATCTTTATATTCTTTATCATTTCTTAAAAAAGTAGCACCTAGGTGTTCTATTGTGTGAACTTCAGCAGTGTTCATAACCGGTTCATAGTTTGGTCTGGTCATACGAATGTCAAAGGTGGTAATAACTTCATTACCCACTTTATCTTTTCTTGAAACGTATAATCCAGGTAATAGTTTCAAATGATCAATTGTAAAACTTGTAATTTTTTCCATAGTAACCTCCTATAAAACAATATTTATATTAAACAAGAAAAGATGAAAAATCAATTACTTTATTTATAATTGTTTTATGGGAAAGAGAAAGTAAGTTTTTAGTTGCCAAAGAAGCAAAAGTAAAAAATAATAAAAAGAAAAATTAGCACTCACCCTTGACGAGTGCTAACAAAAGTGATATAACATAATCAGACAAAGGAAAATAAGGAGCAAAGATTAATTTGTAAGTTATTTTCCGGAGTTAGAAACTTAATAATTTTAATTTGTTCCACGGCATAAAAGCCGCGTGTAAGAATGGAGGAATGATTTATGTTAATGCCTAGTATTTTTGGAGAGAGTTTATTTGATGATTTCTTTGATGATTTTGCACGTCCGGCAAGAGGGGTTGTACATCACAACACTCCTACCACGAATGTAATGCGAACAGATGTCAAAGAAAATGAAGATGCCTATGAACTTCATATTGAACTTCCGGGGTATCAAAAGGACGATGTAAAAGCACAGCTGAGAGATGGTTACATGACCATTAGTGCAGAGACGAGTCAGAATAATGACAAAAAGGACGAAGATGGTAAGTATATCCGCAGAGAAAGATATTATGGAACTTGCAGTCGAAGTTTTTATGTCGGTAAGGATATTACAGAGGAAGACATTAAGGCAAAGTTCGAAAATGGTATTTTGTTAGTCAGAGTACCCAAAAAGGAGAAAGAACCAAAGGTAGAAGAAAACAAATATATTGCAATTGAGGGATAAAAAAATATGAGCAGTCAGCCGGATGTATACTTTGCATCCGGCTGACTTTTTGTATAATAGGAAATTCCTCGGAATTTCCTATTATACAAAAACGCTCCGCTGAGGATGCACAGCTCGCGGAGAGGTAGTTATGCTAACACAACCGCTCGCGCGCGAAGTGTCGAAGACACTTTTTTTAATTTATGTTATAATGAAACTTATGAATATATAGATTATGGAGAAAACGATGGAAGAGAAGAAAACAAACATAGAACAGGTTCACAAAAGACGCGTACGGTATAAAGGTACTCATCCCAGAACTTATGCTGAAAAATACAAAGAGCATAATCCGGATAAATATTAGGATACGATAGAAAAAGTTATCAGTAAGGGAAGTACACCGGCAGGGATGCATATATCTATTATGGTAGATGAAATATTGGATTTTCTGGAAATACAGCCGGGACAAAAGGGATTGGATGCAACATTGGGATATGGTGGACATACCAGCAGAATGTTAGAAAAATTAGAAGGGAAAGGACATGTGTATGGGTTGGATATTGACCCTATTGAGATAGAGAAAACGAAAAAGAGGTTATTAGATAAAGGATTTGGAAGCGGACTTTTTACGGCAGTGAATATTAATTTTAAAGATATAGATAAAGTGGCGAAAGAGTATGGACCGTTCGACTTTGTATTGGCAGACTTAGGAGTTTCCTCCATGCAGATAGATAATCCGGAACGGGGATTTACATATAAGTATGAAGGGCCATTAGATTTACGATTAAATCCCAATCAAGGCATTTCTGCAGCAGAGCGGTTGAATAGTATTTCATTTGATGAGTTGGAGGGGATGCTTATAGAAAACTCTGATGAACCATATGCTTACGATATTGCAAAGCAAGTCATTGAAGAGCGAAGAAAAAAGAAAATAAAGACAACCATAGAGTTGAAAAATGTTGTTGAAAAAGCCGTTTCACGGTCAAAAGAAACAAGAAATATGTCCAATAAGGATAAAGAAGAATTGATGAAAAAGTGTTGTGCCAGAGTTTTTCAGGCACTTCGCATTGATGTGAATAATGAATTTGAAGTATTGTATGACTTTCTGGAAAAACTCCCGGATGTACTTGCACCGGGAGGAAGAGTGGCAGTTTTAACCTTTCATTCGGGAGAGGACAGGTTAGTGAAAAAGTCTTTTAAATCATTAAAAAATGCGGGTGTATACAGTGAAGTGGCGAGGGATGTTATCAGACCTGGAAGAGAAGAATGCATCAGAAATCCAAGAGCAAAGTCCACAAAAATGCGGTGGGCAATAAAAAGTTTATAGAACATTATTGAAAGTAAGCAATAATATGTTAAAATAAAACTATCACTAAAGTGATAGTTTTATTTTTTAAAAAACACAATATAAGACAAATTAAAATATTATGCTTATATTTTTATGTGAGTGTTTTATGAATAGGAGGAAGTATGAATAGAATTACGATTTGGCATGGTTCTGAAAAGATTATAAAGAATCCTGTATATGGACAAGGAAAAGTGCATAATGACTATGGAATGGGATTTTATTGTACGGAGAGTTTAGAACTGGCAAAAGAATGGGCATGTAGTGATATAGGAGTAGATGGATTTGCAAACTCTAGACCTGTCAGATGAAAAATATCATGTTTTAAATTGGTTGGCTGTACTGGCAGATAATAGGGATTTTAAAACGACTTTGCCAATTGCAAAGGAAGGAAAAGAGTATTTGATTAAAAATTTTCTTATTAATACAGAAAAGTACGACATTATAAAAGGTTATAGGGCAGATGATTCTTATTTTGCATTCGCAAGGGCATTTGTAAACAATCAGATAAACATTGGTGATTTAGAAAGAGCAATGAGGTTAGGAAAACTTGGAGAACAGATTGTTATAAAATCAGAGAAAGCCTTTGCACGATTAGAATTTACGGGCTATGAAAAAGCACAGAGTAATAAATACTATCATAAAAGAATGAAACGGAATATAAATGCCAATAATGAATTCATAAAATTACTGGATAATGCCGATATATATGGAATTCATATGATAGATGTTATTAGAAAGGGAATAAAGAATGGAGATGAATGTTTACGAAAATTTGGCAATGGATGAAGCAATGAATAATCTGGGAGATGCTTTTGATTATATTGTTTATGATTGTCATATGAATTTAGATGAATTTATGGATTGGTTTATTATATCAGGTGTTGCAAAAGAATATGAAAGTAAAAATCCTAAATATGTGGTTGGTATGTCGGGAACGGAGTTAGTGTGGAAAGTGTTTGATAGAATAGGAATAGAGAATCATTACTTAGAATCTACAGATATCATAGGAGAGAAAACAAAAGAATACTGGAGTGGATGGATTCTGGCATATTATCAGAATACCACAGGAAGAAGTTATAAAAATATTATGTCTTATATCTCAATGAAAGAGGTTGGAGAAATGTATCATCCATTACATGAAGCATCGGAAGAAAAATTTGTGGAGATATTAAATAGTTATATCGAAAAGAAACCTGTAACGTCAAAATTAAAAGAGTTCCGAATGGATTATGGAATTACCCAAATTGAATTATCAAAACGTTCAGGAGTGTCTCTTCGCTCGATTCAGATGTATGAACAGTTACAAAAAGATATAAGTAAGGCAAATGTAACATCTGTTGTCAATCTGGCAAGAGCATTAGGATGTAATGTAGAAGAGTTGTTGGAATGATAGTATAGAAGCAAATGTATATTTTAGTACACTTTTTTATAAAAAAGTGGTATGATGTTAAAGTATGTTGAAAAAAGAGGAGAAGGATTATGTTAGGAGACAAGAAAGTATCATACAGTGCCATGCAGTCAACTGGTACACTTACATTAGGAAATTATTTAGGAGCTCTTGATAACTGGCTGAAAATGCAGGAAGAGTACGAATGTTTTTATGCGATTGCAGATTTGCATTCTCTTACGGTAAGACAGAATCCGGCAGAGTTAAGAAAGAGAGCCAGAGATTTATATACATTATATATTGCAGCAGGACTTAATCCGGAGAAGAATTGCATCTATTTCCAGTCTCATGTTTCAGCCCATGCAGAGCTTGCGTGGATATTAGATTGCTTTACATATATGGGTGAACTTAGCAGAATGACACAGTTTAAAGATAAGTCTGCAAAACATTCTGATAATATTAATGCAGGATTATTTACATATCCGTCTTTGATGGCGGCAGATATTTTATTATATCAGGCAGATGTAGTTCCAGTAGGCGTAGACCAGAAGCAGCATTTAGAGTTGACTCGTGATATTGCAAATAGATTTAATGGAATTTATGGTGATGTGTTTACAGTGCCAGAACCTTTAATTGGAAAGGCGACTGCTAAGATTATGAGTCTTCAGGACCCAACAAAGAAGATGTCAAAGTCAGATGAAAATCCAAATGCAAGTATTTTATTGATGGATGATCCGGATACGATTATCAGAAAGTTTAAGAGAGCAGTTACGGACTCTGATATGGAAATTAGATATTCTGATGAAAAGCCAGGCATCCAGAATTTGATTAACATTTATTCTTGTATTACAGGAAAGACCATTGAAGAGGTAGAAAAAGAATTTGATGGTAAGGGATATGGTGACTTTAAGATGGCTGTTGGTGAATCTGTGGCAGACAGATTAAGACCATTGCAGGATAGATTCTATGAGATTCAGAAAGATAAAGCATACTTGAATGGTGTAATTAAGGAAAATGATGAGAAGGCAGCATATTTTGCAAACAAGACACTTAGAAAGGTTCAGAAGAAAGTAGGACTGACTGAGAGAATCAGATAAAAACAAGAAGGAACTTCCAAAGGAAAGTATGGGAGTTCCTTTTTTGAAAGAGAAGGAATTGCAAATGATAAAAAACATACTGTTTGATTTAGATGATACAATTTTAGATTTTCATAAATGTGAAAGAACAGCACTGAAGGAAACATTTATAAAGATAGGTGTTGAACATACGGATAAAATATTAGATCGTTATAGTCAGATTAATGATATGTATTGGAAACGTTTAGAAAAAGGAGAGATTACCAGAGAACAGGTGTTGCTTGGCAGGTTTGAAATGCTGTTTGAAGAAATGGGGATAGAATGTTCCAGTGAATTGGCATGGAAAACATATGAAGAGATGTTGGGAAATCAATATTACTTCGTGGAGGGAGCGTTAGAGCTTTTGGAAAATTTATATGGAAACTACCGATTGTATATTGTTTCAAATGGTACAGCGTCAGTACAGGATCGAAGAATTGCAACAGCAGGATTAGAAAAATATTTTGAGAAGATATTTATTTCTCAGAAGATAGGGGTTAATAAGCCTGATGTCAGATTTTTTCAGACATGTTTTAAAGAGATATCAGATTTTAGGATAGAAGAAACTATCATTATTGGAGATAGTTTAAGTTCGGATATACAAGGTGGAATTCATGCAGGAATTAAGACTTGTTGGTATAATCCAAAGAACCTGGAGAAGCCAAAATCAATGAGGATTGACTATATTGTCAACAGCTTAGATGAGATAGAAGAGGTGTTAAAGGAAGAAGAATTATAAAATGAAAGAACAGTGAACAGTTTCAAAAAAGGTTAATTAGGAAACTGTTCACTGTTTTTTCGTAAGTTTTCTTTTGTATAATGTTTTGTCCATAAGAATAATTACCAGATTTACTGTTAAAAAAACGATCATTAAAAAGGCAATATACAAACAGCATTTTCCGATACCGATACAATCATAATCCAAGAAAAAGTATGGATATTTTGGAACGTCAATAAATTCTTCCGGACTGTTACAATGACATCTGGTAAAGAAACAAATAATATAAACCAATGGAAAAGCCAGCCATGTAATAATCTGTTTCCATTCAAATAGTCCCTTTGGCTGAAATATTATCCAGTCAAGTATGAACATGAAAGGAACAACATAGTGTGCAAGTATACTTTCTAAAGGTAGCCCTAAGGATGTTATCGTATCATAGGATAATATAATTTTATTTTCTGAAAAATGATAAACTAAAAATGTACAGACAATCGAAGATAATGCCATTCCTTTAAAATATGTTAATAGTCTGGAACGTGTATCTTTTCCAAGAAAATGTTTGATTAATAAAATAATCATAAAAATCAGACAAAAAATATTGCTCCATAAAGTAAAGAAACTAAACTCATGAGCATTTATATTTCTGTCATTCAAGTCCAAATGAATAAAAATTCCTGTGGCACAAATTATTATAAATGTAATGCGATAAATTAATTCAAATCTCTGCTTCATATCAAAACTCCCACTTTTATTATTTCCAAAGAAGTAAAATAAATAGTTGTTAAAAATTTCTTTTTCAATAAAAAATATATAGATGAAAAAACACAAGTTTTTGTGATAAATCTTGAAGAAGAGCCCAATATATTGTATACTATATTAGTTAGAGTGGGTGTGTTTTGCTCTGACTAAGACTATTAATTTACATCAGTGGAAATGAGAAGATATGCTTTTAGAAGAGAATCAATTAGACATAGATACATATTTGAAGTTACGTAAGACTGTTAACTGGAAAACACTTACGAGAGAGCAGGCAGAGAAAGCCATACAGGGAAGTCTGTTTACAGTTGTTGCTTTTGATGATGGACAACCTGTAGGGATGGGGAGAATTGTAGGTGATGGTGCAGTTATCTGCTATATTCAGGACCTGATTGTTATTCCAGATTATCAGGGAAGCGGTGTGGGACAGCAGATTATGGAATATCTGATTGACTATGTAAAAAAATTGAAACTGCCGGATACAGAGATTATGCTTGATCTGATGTGTGCAGTCGGACGGGAAGAGTTTTATAAGAAATATGGGTTTATTGCCAGACCAACAGAAAAACTGGGGCCTGGAATGATTATGTATATTGAATAGAGGTTGCAGATGAATATTTATTTAATACGGCATGGCAGACAGAACAGCAGGCTTTGTAATGTAGATGTTGAACTTTCAAAAGAGGGAAGAGAGCAGGCAGAATTGGCAGGAGAGAGATTGAGAAATTATGGGATTGAAGCAGTTTATTCCAGTCATTTACTTCGGGCGAAAGAGACAGCAGATATTATCAATCAATATCTGGATAAGCCAAGAGTGATAGATGAAAGATGGCAGGAGGCAGACTTCGGAGGAATGACAGGACTGTCCGATGAGGAAATGAAGCAAAAATACGGTGATTTTCTGGCAAAGAGAGCGACTATGACAGAGGATATTCCTTATCCGGATGGAGGAGAAAACTGTCAGATGGTATTCAACCGTGCATTTGCAGCATTGAAAGATTTGACAAAGCAGCCTTACGAAAATGTGTGTGTGGTAACTCATGGAGGAGTTCTTAGGGCTTTGCTTACAGGAATTGTGGGTGCAGACTATGCAAAGTGGCTTACCTTTGGCAGACAGATAGAAAACTGCAGTATTACCCATATTATGTATGATGAAAAAATGGAAACATTTCATATTGAGAGATTGAATGACTTTGCACATTTTGAAGGAAAAGATTACCTGATGCGAAAACATTTCGGGAATGGATTCTTCCAAGTGAAAAAAGGTTAAATAAAATAAGATAAAACTTAAGAAAAGATACAAAATGTAAACAAGTTATCATTATAATAGGTTAGATGGAGTGAGGTTAGAAATGGCAAATAATTATGATGGAAATAGTATTTCAGTATTAGAGGGACTGGAACCGGTCAGGAAACGTCCGGGAATGTATATTGGAAGCGTAGGGACAAAAGGACTGAATCATC